>JBKOZG010000291.1:0-9173 GCA_046725775.1 Actinomycetota bacterium
CGGATGGGCCAGGTAGCTGTCGGCGAACCCCGCACCATGATCATGAACTTGTATCTCAACGGCCGTGTCAGTGCGTGTGCCGATCAGCTCAACATTCCCCGCGCCGTGTGTCAGTGCATTGTCCACGAGGTTGCTCAACGCGTATTCCAGACGCTGCCGATCCGCCAAGATCATGTCTTCCTCAGACTGAACAGTGATCGTGCGCCCTTCCAGCTGGGCTCGACCGCGGCCGCGATCGGCCACCTCGGAAAGCAGATCATGAAGGTTCACCGACTCCCAGTTGAGGCTCAATCGCTCTTCGTCCGCGGCTGCTATCAGCTGCAGCTCTTCGGTCAGCCCACTGAGCCGGTCTGTCTCCTCACCGATCGACGCCATGGTGGTGCGAAGATCATTTTCCTTCGTAGCGCCGGACTGGGCGAGCTCGACCTCGGCCTTGATGATCGCCAGCGGGGTGCGTAGCTGGTGACTGGCGTCGGCCAGGAATCGCCGTTGCTGCAACAAGGCGTTCTGTTGCGCGGCCTGGGCGCGCCCGATCCGGTCCAGCATGTCGTTCAGAGTGCGGCCGAGGCGCCCTATCTCATCATCGACCGGTGAAACCGGCAGCGGCGCCCGTTTGGCGGCAAGATCATCTCCGCTGATCGCTGCCGCCCGCTGCCGGAGGGTCTCGACCGGACGTAAGGCAAGGCCGGCAACCCAATAGCCGATACCGCAGGAGGCGATCAGTGCGGCACTGAGCCCGACTATTTCGACAGCTAAGGCCGAGGCCAGCGTCTTGGTCCGCTCGTCCAGGGAGTCGGTGACCACGACGATGAAGGCTTCGCCTCGAGCCTCGACAGGCATGGCGAAGATCCTGAGCGACTCGTCAAGCATTGCGTCGCCCGGCCGGTCGACGAACAACTCCCGAGTGGCTGCCACTTGCAGCTGTTCTGGGGTCAACAACCGAACGTCAGCGTGAGAGCTGGCAGCCACCACCCCGCCGGCCGGGTCGAGGATCTGGGCGATGGTCTCGTCTGGCTCGAGAGCCCCGGAACTCGTCGGCAAAGCGGAAATCGGGGACCGGATCACTAGCTCCCTGAGCTGGTCTGCGCGCATGCGCAGGTCGCGTTCAGTGGCGGCGTCAACGTTGGCGCTGAGCTGAGCGTGAAGAAAAACGCCGACGGCGGTGAGCACCACTGCCAACCCGAGCGCAAACGCCAAAGTGAGCTTCCAGCGGATGGGCAGCCGGCTCATCAGGTCTCCTCGGTGCTGAGCCGGTAGCCGAAACCGCGTACAGTCTCGATGCTGTCGGTGCCGAAGGGCCGGTCGACCTTCTGCCGCAGGTATCCGATATAGACGTCAACGACGTTGGACCGATTGTCGTAGCTGTCGTCCCACGCGGACTCCAGCAGGTCGAAGCGCGATACCGCCTCACCGGGCCGCCGTATCAGCGTCTCCAGCAGTGCGAATTCCTTCCGCGTCAGCTCGATCGGGACATCCCCCCGGTGCACCGTACGCGCTGCGGGATCTAGCCGAAGCTTGCCGGCTGTCAGCACTGGCATCTGGACCTCACGGGGTCGGCGCACCAGCGCGCGCAGCCGAGCGAGCAGTTCGGCAAAGGAGAAAGGCTTGGCGAGGTAGTCGTCAGCGCCGCTGTCGAGCCCGGTAACCCGATCACGGATGGTGCCGAGCGCGGTGATCATGAGTATCGGAGCAGTGACGCCTTGCCGGCGAAAGTCTCTGCATAGGGTGAATCCGTCAGTGTCCGGAAGCATCACATCCAGAGTGATCGCGTCGTACGCGGTAGCCGTCGCCATCCAAATTGCCTCGCTGGCATCGGTCGCCACGTCGGCAGCCAGCCCATGCGCGGTCAGGCCTTTCCGCAATAGCCTCGCGAGCTTGGGCTCGTCCTCCACAATTAGGACTCGCACAACATCAAGGATTTCACGTTGATCGACAGCGAACCATAGGCCGTGGCTGCGATGCGGACTACGGATTGGGCTTGCCAAGCGGGCCGGTGCCATATTTTGGAGCCGCCTTGTCGAGCTTGACCAGCGCGTCGCGCGCGGCCCCGCCGGAGATGCCCACGGCGGGTACCGGCCCGTACGGGTGGGTGATGTCGGCGGTGAAGCCGGCCGGGTTGAGATTGACCGGCTCTGCCCCGATGGGCAGCGTGGAGTCCGGTGCTGTGCTGTCCGCAGGGCTGGATTCCGGTGCCGGCGCACTTGGAGGTGCCGTTTCCGACGGCGTTGTCGCGCTGCTTGCGCAAACAGCACACAGGATTGCGGCCGCGAGAGTCAGCGGCATCGCAGGTTGTTTCATATCGGAGCTCCTCCCCCGACTCATCCCTTGCGGCGAGCATCACACCGCACCGGTGAGAGACCAGTGAGAGGCGTGGGGTTACGCGGAGCTTTGGAGCGCGCGGACGCGGTTGAGCAGGCCGGGCATGGCTGATTCAATCGCGGCGAGCGTGTCGGAGAAGCCCGCATCAGAGCCAAACCAGGGATCCGGGACACCAGATCCGGGCACAGCTGTGGGGTCGAATTCGGTGAGCAGGCACACTTTGCTCGGATCAGGCGCCAGCTCCAGAACACTGCGCAGGTGAGTGTCCTCCATCGCAACCACTAGGTCGGCTGACTCGATCTGGACTTCGGTGACCCTGCGTGCTCTATGGTCGGCGTACCGGTACCCGTGCTCCTTGAGTACCGCCACTGCCCGACGGTCCATCGGGTCGTCGTACTCCTCAGAGATCGTGCCTGCGCTGGAGAACTCGACGCCGGTAATGCCCGCGTCAGCAGCTGCGCGCTCAGCCACCCGTTCGGCGATGGGCGAACGGCAGATGTTTCCTAGGCAGACGAAGACGACGCGCAGCGGCCGGCTGGTCGTTTCCTCAGTCACTTCTCTTGTCGCCCGGATCGGGCAGGAAGACATTCAAGACGAAGCTCACGATCGAGATGATGATGCCGCCAAGCACCGCAGTCCAGAATCCATCGACGTTCCAGCCGAGATCAAACAAGCCCGCCAGCCATGAGGTGAGCAAGAGCATGCAGGCGTTGATCACGATCAAGAACAAACCAAGGGTCAGCAGAAGGAGCGGTATGGTGACGAGAGCGAAGATCGGCTTGATGATCGCGTTGAGCACCCCGAAGATCAACGCCACAATCAACAGGGTCACGATCTGACTGGTGGTGCTCGATCCGGTCAGGGTGATGCCACTCAGGATCCACGTCGCGATCGCCAGCGCGGCGGCGTTCGCCAGCAGCCTCAGTATCAGCCTCATGTCATCGATCGTCCCATGAATCACAAATCGTCGATGGAACGACACCAGGCCATAACCTCGGCGACCGTCCTGAGAAGCGGGACCGGCGCAGGCTCCGGACGCGCGATGATCACCACCGGGACGCCGAGGCTGTCCGCGGCGTCCAGTTTGGCGACTGTATGAGTACCGCCCGAGTCCTTGGTGAGGATTACGTCGATGGCATGCTCGGCCAAGATCGTGCGCTCGCCCTCGTAGCTGTACGGCCCGCGGGACAAGATGACGTTCCAGCGTTGCGGCAACGACGCAGCCGGCGGATCGACCAGCCGGACCAGCACGTCTCGATCAGCCCAGGCAGCAAAGTCCCGCAGCGACTGCCGTCCCGTGGTGAGGAATGGCCGACAGGCTGACACGGCAGCAGCGCGGCCCGCCGCTGCGTCGGACACCCAGGTCCACGTCTTGGCGTGCGGGTGCTCTCCCCAGCCGGGTCGCTCTAGCCGAACCAGCGGCGTACCGGTAATGCTCGCCGCCTGCACCACGTTCTTGGTGATTTTCGCCGCGAAGGGGTGGGTCGCATCCACAACGGCAGTAGCGTGCTCCCGGCGCAGGTAGTCGGCGAGACCGCCCGAACCACCGAACCCGCCCACTCGAACGCGGCCCACCGGGAGGTTGGGAGTGCCGACACGGCCAGCGAGTGAAGAGATCACATCGACGCCGTCTGCGGCCAGGGCCGCCGCAAGCTGTCTCGCCTCCGCTGTACCACCCAAGATCAGGATCGTCATGGTCGCCAGCCGCGAAGGACGACGGTCACGACCAGCGCACTCACCGAGACTGCCCCTGCGAGGCGGTTGGCCCGACCAATGTCCGCGACGGCGACCGGTCGGCCGGTGCCCAGGATGCCTCGATCCTCGACCCTGCCGTGGTACGCGTTCTGTCCGCCAAGCCGGATGTCGAGCGCGCCGGCAAATGCGGCCTCGACGACGCCAGCATTCGGGCTGGGATGTCGGCCGGCGGCGCGGCGTATCACGCTGAGCGTGTTTCCGGTGATGCCGCCTACCGCCGGTGCCCAAGCTGCTGCTGCAAGCGCGGCAAGTCGCGCTGGCACCCAGTTCGCCAGGTCATCCAGCCGGGCGGCCGCCCATCCGAACTCCAGATAACGTGGCGAGCGGTGCCCGATCATGGCGTCCAAGGTGTTGACGGCCCGATATCCGAGCAATCCAGGCAGGCCGGCGGCGGCCCCCCACAGTAGGGGAGCGACGATCGCGTCCGAAGTGTTCTCCGCCAGGGATTCCACTGTGGCTCGCGCCACCTCCTCCGCCGACAGTGCTGCCGTGTCTCGGCCCACCAGATGGCGGACCTGAACCCGCGCTGCGGTCAGCCTCCCGCCATCTAGCTGGTCGGCGACTGTGGTGGCCTCGCGGCTCAGCGAGCGACCGCCCAGAACGGCCCACGTGGCTGCTGCTGTCGTTATGACGGTAGGCAGCGAGCGCTTCGAGATGAGCCGCTCGAGCGCTGTGCCGAACGCGATCGCGGCTCCGACTAGGACGCCGGTGTGCACGACACCGGCGGCCTGCCGATCCGCGTAACACCGCGCCTCCAGCCACGAGGCGGCTGCACCGAACGCGGCGACAGGATGGCCGCGCCGTGGGTCGCCCAAGGTTCGGTCGGCCAGGTACCCCACCGCAACCCCCAATGCGGACGGCCAATGGCTCGATAGAGTCATCGATGATGACCCCGCTGATCGATCCCGACCTCACCAGGCCTGATCACCGCATCCTTGTAACTGGAGGCGTGCGGTCTGGGAAGTCCCGTTACGGCGAGTCGCTGCTCGCGGACAGTGCCGAAGTCACCTACGTCGCGACTGGGCCGGTGCCCGACCCCGCGACCGACCCCGAGTGGGCGGCGCGGATCCTCGATCATCGAGCGCAGCGGCCCGTGCACTGGAGCACGCTCGAGACCAGCGACGTAGCCGAAGTGCTGCGCAGCGTGTCGGGGGCGATCATGATCGATTGCCTGGGCACCTGGCTGACTGCCGTAATCGACCGGCTCGACAGCTGGGAAGAGCCGATGGTCCACTGGCAAGGCGACTTTCATGATCAGCTGCAGGACCTGATCAGCGCCTGGCAGGCCCGTCAGGGCCTGGCAATCGCGGTGACCAATGAGGTCGGTTGGGGACTGGTGTCGACGTACCGCTCTGGTCGGGTCTTTACCGAGCTGCTGGGCCTGGTCAACCAAGAGATGGCCGCAGCAAGCGACGAGGTGATCTTGGTAGTTGCGGGGCGGGCCCTGCGCTTGTGACTTCATATGATCATCACGGTGATCATGACGGTGAACGCGATTTCGATAGCGGCGCCCATGACATCGCCAGTGACACCGCCCAGCCGGCGTACGCAGCGAGAGACCAGCACCCCGACAATCGCGGCAGCCGCCACTACGGCCACCACTCCATCGATGCGGCCGTGCCCAGACAGCCGTGCGGCCCAAGCCATGATCAGCAGTACCGCAACCCAGCAGCCCGCGGCAGCCACGCGCGGCACTGAGCCGGCCACCGCGACACCAAGACCATCCCCTCTGGCAGCCGGCACACCGCGTACGCAGGTGAGGCAGAGCGCCGCGCGGGAGGAGCAGACTGCCGCTCCGACCAGCAGGGCACCAGGCAGGCCCTGGATCGCCTCTCCCACGGACACGGCCTGCAGGCCCAGCACAATGATCAGTGCCACCACGCCCATCGGCCCGACGTCGCCGCGCCGCATCACCATCAGGGAGCGTTCCGCAGTCCATCCGGCGCCGAATCCATCTACGGTGTCGGCTAGGCCGTCCAGGTGCAGCGCGCGGCTGCCGAGTGCCAGGCCTCCGACCACCAGCAAGCCGACCGCCAACGACGGCAACCCGGCGGTGCGGGCCAGCCAGCCAACCAGCACGACGGCCACAGCCAACGGGAGTACGGCCAGGGGCGCGATGATCATGGCCCGGGCGGCAGTACGGCGGTCGATCTCGGTGATCGCCCCGGATGGCACGATGGTCAGCGTCCCGACTGAGAGCCGTAGCGCGTCGAGCATGATGGGCTCAGCTGACAGGAGTGAGATCGGCCAGCAGCGCCAGTTCGCGCAGCATCAACACGGCCGACCGCAATACCGGAAGGGCGGTGAGTGCCCCCGTGCCTTCACCCAGTCGCAGACCAAGATCAAGAACTGGTTCCAGGCCTAGCTTGTCGAGCCCCAGATGCTGAGCCGGCTCGGTTGAGCGGTGGCCGGCTGCGCACCACGCCACCACTCCCGGCTCGAGATCCTCCGCCACGGCCGCCTCAGCGATCGAGACGATCCCATCAAGCAGCACCGGTACGCCGCGGCGGGCTGCCGCGCGGAGGAAGCCGACACCTGCAGCGATGTCGGCCGATCCCAGTGCTGCAAGCCGATCGAACGGATCTTCGGCCCGCTCAGCGACCCGATCCAGCGCGGCCGCAATTACCCGGGTCTTGTGTCGGAGCTGATCGTCATCCACGCCGGTGCCACGCCCGGCCACCTCCTCAGCAGGAACTCCGAAGGTCGCGCCCACCAGAGCGGCTGCGGGCGTGGTGTTGCCGATCCCCATATCGCCGATGATCAACAAATCGGCGCCGGCCGTCATCTCGACCTCAGCGATCGCCTCGCCGGCACGCAGCGCCGCCCGGCAATCATCAGCTGTCAGGGCATCGGCCCGGTCGATCGGCTGGGAAGGACCGAGGTGGTAAGCCGAAACCTCGGCCGGGACATCCTCAAGATCATCATCGACACCCAGATCGAGCACCCGCAGCGACACGCCGTGCTGACGAGCCAGGCAGTTAGCGCCCGCGAGGCCTGCGACGAAGGCGCGCACCATCACCGGCGTCACCTCCCGCGGATAGGCGGAGACGCCGTCGTGAGAGACGCCATGATCACCAGCCAAGATCACCGCTCGTACCCGGTCCAGCGGACGTGGCGGACATGTCGCCTGGCAGGCCGCCACCCACGCGGCCAAATGCTCTAATCGGCCCAACGCACCTAGCGGCTTTGCCAACGCGTCCAGACGGCGGCGGGCCTCGGCGTACACGCGGGATGAGGGTGGGCTGATCATGTCAGAGCGACTGGTCGGCGTGGACCGGATCAGCGACCTCAACACCAGCGCGACGTTGCAGCCTGTGCAGCAGCTCGCCAAGGACGACCCCGAGGGTGGCCCAGAGCGCCAGCTGCGTCAGCAGGCTGGCCGCCCGGAACTCATACAAGAGGGTGGCCGGGTAGTCGGCTGGAACCTCAGAGTAGCTGGGCAGCAGTGCCATTGCGGTGAGAGTCACCAGCAGGTAGCCGGCGATGGCGGTCAAGGTGGCGTACCAAGCGCCCCATCGATCCGCGAGCTCGCGCCCGACCAGCACCGCGGTGACAGCGGCAATGACCGATCCGGCAAGCATGACGAAGTAGAGAGCGGTGCGAGCGCCGATGGTGTCCGGATGGCCGATTGCGGGCGGGTTGGGCGGATAGGCCACGAAGGGCATCAGACTGACGCTGACGAAGCCGATCGCCGCCAAGGACAGGCTGACACCACGCACGCCGAGGCGACCGAGGCGGCCGAGAGCGAGGGCACTGAGCACTCCGAGCAGGCCGCCGAGCGTGACACCGGCGACCATCGTCCCCGTCAGCAAGCCCGCGGTCGACTGAAGTACGCGCGACACCTCGCTGGATGCTGAGCCCTCGTTGGCCGTGGGGTGGTGGGCATGGTGATCACCCAATCCGCCAGCTTCCTCGATCGAGATGGCGGCATTGATAGCGGGCTCACCCACGAGGTACGCCACGCCGAAGGCAACGAGTCCGGCGATCAGGCCCGCGAGCAAACCTCTAACCAGGAAGCTACGTCCGGACATCGGCAGACTCAGTGGCAAGGGAAGCCGAGCAGGTGACGCCCATCGTGGACCCACTCATGGACTGCGGTGCCCGACAAAAGTGAGCTGACACCCTGCTCCGCCGAGACAAAGTACACGGCAACGAGCAGCATCATCGCCGTGATGATCAGCCAGGGCTGCAGCTGGCCGAAAGAAAAGGGTGGAGCCGCAACAGCAACAGTTTTGCTGTGGGTGGCGTCTGACATAAGTTCCTCCTCCGGGTTCCTGCGACCCGCGTTGCCGGAGCTCGTCGGAGGCAGGGTCTGACTCGAGCTTGGCAGTGCAGTTCTTGGGGCACTTCGTCCCAGCTCACACAGTGGCGCGACCGTGCCGGATTTTCACCGAACTTCCAGGTCCTCCGCGAACCCCAGCACTCTACCGCCAAACGCCGAAGCGTGGCACAGAACCCCGGATTTGCGTCAGGAGCGGCGCCCACCAAGCCCGAAAGAGCCGATCGAGCCCATTCGTGGTGTGAATCCAGGGCCTCGAACGTGGGTAGGGTGCCCGCATGAGGCTGGACCGAGCCGGTGGGATGTGGGGGACACTGCTGGCCCACCCCTCCGCGATCTTGCTCGTCGTCCAGCTGATTGGTGTTCTGGTCTACCCGTTCATGGACGAGACCGGCACGGGCAGCGTTGTGTTCGAGATATTCGGGGCAGTCGTGCTGGCCTTGGCGATCTGGTCGGTCCGTGAATCACGGGCACCAACGTGGATCGCGGTGACCTTGGCTATCTTGGCGTCGGGGTTGTCGATCGCCGATGCGATCCACCCCACCACCGAGCTGGATGTGGCCTCGGCGGCGTGCCATGCGCTCTTCTACTTCTGGGCAGCGGGCAGCCTGATGGTCTATATGTTGGCCGATCGCGTCGTGACAAGGGATGAGTTGTTTGCTGTCGGCGCCACATTCACCCTCGTCGCCTGGGGATTTGCCTACCTGTTCGATGTCGTCCAGCTTGCCCAACCCGGCTGCTTTATCGCAGCAGTGGAACCCGACCAGCGACGCACTTGGATGGAGCTGCTATTCCTGAGCTTCACCAACTTGTCCAGCAC
>JBKOZG010000066.1:0-6431 GCA_046725775.1 Actinomycetota bacterium
GAGCTGGAGCCTGCGAACCGGGTCGGGCTCGCCAATCGGTAGCAATGCGATCATGGTCGCATCTTGATTGCCGCGTGCTTGTCCGCCTTGCTCATGGTGCAGCGAGACGGGAACGAAGGCGCGGAGCACGACGCCATCGACCGGTTCTCCCCGGCCGCCGAGCAGCTGCCGCAGGCCGCCCGCGACTGCCGCCAGGAGGACGTCGTTGACCTTGGCCTCGTAGGCATGGGCGATCTGCTTGGCCAGGTCGAGCCGGCATCGAATGATCGTGATGGTGCGGTGTACCCCGATCCGGCGGTTCAGGCTTGTTTGTGGTGCGCGGCTGTCTGTGATGCCCACCCGCGCCGAAGGCCAGGCCCGCTGTACCCGACGTGTGGTGTCGAGAGGATGACCCAGCCTACGAAGCAACTGCTCGGCGGTGTGGAGCCGGCTTCGCATGGCGTCTTGCAGGAGCTCGCGGGTAGACGGCAGCGGTGCTGGGGTCCACGACGGCACCTGTTCGGTAAGGGGGTTGGCCTGCTGATCGAGAAGCGTTCCGAGCAGGGCCACGCCGGCCATGCCGTCGGCGACGGTGTGGTGCATCCTGATGAATACGCCGACGCGGTGCTGCGGCAGACCTGGTAGGAACCACATCTCCCACAGCGGCCGCGAGCGGTCCAGTTGGTGTGCCCGCAGCCGCTCGACGGCGAGCAGGAGCTGCGCCTCGCCGGCCGGTGGGGGAACCGGGAAGACGCCAATCTGCGCCGCGAGATCAAAATGCTGGGCGTCCACCCATAACGGCCCGCCGAGTCCGCGTCGAGGCGTGTAGAGCTGCTGGCGGAATCGGGGGACCAGGTGTAGGCGCCGAGCTATCGCCTCGCGGGCGGTCTCGATCTTGAAGCGACCGTCCGGGTCGATCAGTTGGGTGCCGTCGAGGATGGCGAGTGCGCCGAGATCCATAGGCCAGCCGAACTCATCGGGCCAAAGATTCATCAGATCCTGCGCCGACAAGCGTTCCATGAGTATCGGGTGGTCTTCATCGATGGCGATGTTTCCTGCGGTCATCACCCTCACTTTCCGATCATTCTTGAGGGATGATCGATCAATATCCCCTCCCGGCTCGGCGTGCCAGAGCACGATGGTCCAAATCCAAGGGCCGAAAGACCCGGGCCACAGGAAGTAAGCACCGAAGGCGATGCGCTCATGCAGCCCATGAAGCGTGTTGGCTCCCCCGCATTCACCTCCGGCGCGTTCGGCAAGGCCACGCGGGCTCATGCGGTGGTGACCCTGGCGTCTAGGCGGGCATCGAGGTAGTGCTTCATTTGTATCCAGACGCGCCGCTCAAGTCGCCTTCCTGCCACGCCGACTAGCGGTCCGAGGATTCTCAAGGCGCCGCGCGGTTGAGGCGCCAGTGCCAGACGACCCGAGTGCCGAACCTTCAGCAGCCAAGAGCAGGTCGCCTCGCACCTGCATCCCAGCCGAACAGATATCGAAGGCTAAGTGCCCCAGACGCTGGTATTCGACGATCTCGATGTCGACATCCCCAACTCGGCCAAACGACTTCACTTGCTGCACATACCGGGTCCCGGGGCCGGACGTGGTTTTCCTCGCGGCGAGGATCAATGGGTTGTAATTCGGTTCGTTGCGCGGGTCGGCGAGGAAATCAAGGACCACTTCGGATCTCGGTCATGGCAGCGCGGCCTGTGCAGTGTGCCCTTTTGCCTTGGCGGACCGGCCCGCGGCGTTGTGCATATGCCGCGGACCAGCCGCAACCAGCATGGCAACCGTCGCTGTCAGGTAGAGCGCAGCGATCACGGGTTCGAAGGGGTCGAACGCCACTGCGCCCGGCACGTTTGCCGTTGACTGGAATAGAAGGGCCGCCATGTAGCTCACCTGGTGCAGGGTTCCGGCGATAAGAAGGACCGGGGCCAGTACGTACCCGGTGGCAACCCGACGCCACAGCAGCACGGCGGCCAAGGCGTAGGCCGGCACCAGCAGCGTGAGGTCGAGCGCCAGTCCGAGCTGCACCACCACATCCGACTCCACCAGTGCACTTCCCACCGGCAGCTCACCGGTGGTGATGAACCGGACGGACGCATAGATCCATATGCCGCCCAACGCTGCTGCCAGCAGAGCGAGTACAGCGCCAACGATGCGTCGTGGAGTGCGTGGGGAAAACCGCGCGGCGATGCCTGGTACATCGAGAGCACACACGGTCAGCACAAGCGCGAAGACCGAGCTACTGAACAGGGCAGCGTGCAGCAGGAAGAGGTCGTTGAACGCGGTGCCCAGCAGATAATACGCGTAGGTGTAGACCAGATAGGCCAGCATTCCGACCCAAATCAGCTGGGCGCGGTCCGAGCCCCGGCGGGCCTGCAGCTGCGAAAGCACAAGCGCAGGCACCACAAACACGAGTGTTACCAGGTCGTAGCCGCGTAGCATCTCGGCCGTCGACCTCGCCTCACCGTATACACCATCAACAAGAAGCCCGGCCAGCGATGCCAGCAGGGCAAGCACTCCGACGACGCTGCTCACCACATATGCCCAACGCCACCTCGTGCGGTCAGATGGCGCGGCTGATCGTATGGCCGACACGGTCATTTGGGCGGGTTGTCGGGCTTTGGCGCCGGCTAGTCATGAAAGACACCTCCCTAATCTCACGCTAAAGGTGTCCTGTGGGGGACCATAGGGGCTTCAGTCCCATTCAGCCTGGCTATCGGTACCAAGTAGATGGGCCAGGGATCTTCCTCCCGACGCACGCTGGCGCACCGTGGAACCCGGCTCCCTCGAGGATCGCGACAGCACCGATCGTCTGCGGCCAACCATGCCGTTCGTGCAAGATGTTTGCCAGTTCATGTCCAGTGAGTTTCACCTGCGACACCGACATCCCATTACACCTCCGCCCGAGGCTACGATGGCGACCGCCTCCGAGCCTGTGGCCCCCAACTCATCTCCGGGCAGCTGACGCGATGGACATTGGGACCAATGCCCCTAGGCACACCACCACTGATCGTTCAGTGTGGCTCCTGGAGGTGTGCAGTATGAAGGTCACGATCGTGTACGAAAGCATGTTTGGCAATACCCATGAAGTTGCCCAGGCGGTCGGCGACGCAGTTCGGGAGGCACATCCGGACGCCGACGTCCAGTGTGTTCCTGTCGGAGAGGCTTCGGCCGAGGTCGGCTCGACGGACCTACTGATTGTTGGCGGTCCTACTCATATCCGCGGCATGACAACAGGGTTCAGCCGCAAAATGGGAATCAGCGGCGAAGAGAAAGCCGAAGCCAAAGGCGAGCCAACGCACGAGCTTGAGCCGGATGCCGAGGGACCTGGTTTGCGGGAATGGTTCGACGATCTCCAGAAAATCGGAGACGGCAAGAAGGCCGCTGCCTTCGACACCCGCCTCGCCTCACGGATGGCCGGTGGTGCAGCCCATGGGATTGCCCGCCGACTGCGTAGGCACGGCTACGAGCTGGTGAGCGATCCGGAGGGATTCGTCGTGGAAGATGGGTACGGGCCGCTTCGCGCTGGCGAGATTGAGCGAGCGAAACAGTGGGGAGCTCAGCTGGTCCAAGCGAGCGCCAGTCGGTCAGATTGATCCTTCACCCAAACCACGCGCGTCCGCGGCTCGCGCTCCGCACCTTAAGGGGCCCGATCAGTGTCCACCTGACTTCATAATGTCGTCGGCGGGACCGACGGGCTAGACAGCACGCATCGGCGTCACGGGAGCCTAGATCGCCTCCGGGCCACCAAGTTTCTGCGAAGCACCGCACGCAGCGCGGCTCCGGCCGTTACGGCTGCCAGCCTCCGGGAGTGGTCGGCAGCTCATCGGTACCGCGGTGGTGGATGACACTGCGGATGGTCAAGGGCCGCCGTGGCGACTGCCAGACCGCCAGTCAGCCACAGTCGCGGATTGCGGGAGTCAGGCCGTCTCTCGAAGGATCGGGATGTTTGGTCCCAGCGGTGGTTGGGGCATACCGATCGCACCTCCCACCTTGATGATCACCGTGGGCGGCATCACAACCAAATCCCGGATACATCAACGGCGATCTGCAGCCTCAGGAGATGCTCGATGTGACTATATCCCTCGACCATGACCTTGTTGATGGCGCTCCGGCGGCTCGGTTCGCTCGCCGGCTGGCTGATCTTGTCGAAAGCTGCAGACGGCCTCCGATCCTATACGGCGCGATCTTCACCGCCGCCTTGGTGATCAAGGAACTGACCCTGTTTGCTGTTTGTCATCGCACAGCTGCCGAGACGTAGGGAACTAGGGGGTTAGCGCCCGCTCAGCCGCGCCTTTATGCCTCGAAGCATCCCGCGCTCCATCAGCAATGTGCCAAGGAGCCAGAACGCATCCGACAGTGGACCGAGCGCTCCCGGACGCGGTTCACTGCGGTGTCGGTCCAGCAACCGGGTCATGCCATCCACTGATGGCTGCAGCACCAACGACCAGATGGCACGCTGGGGACTCTCCGGGGGCTTCCGTTCCAAGACGAGTGCGCTCCCTGGCTCCACCTGGCGCACCAACCAAAACTGACCGGGGAGCCGGCCAAGATAACGCTCCGGAGTCATCCAGATCCGGTCCCCTGGCCCGAGCGTCTGCAGGCTGGGATCAATCCGATCAAGGTTGGCGATGTCAGCACCAAGGAACCTCTCGATAGAGGTGTAGGTGTAGAAACCGCCCCGTCCACGCCCGATCTGCACTAACCACGGCCACACGTCGTCCGGCGGTAGCTCGATTGTGATGGCATAGGTTGTGCTATTGGCCTCGGGCAACAACTCGTCTCCTGGGAGCTCACGAACAAGTTCGGAGTCAGTAGCGCCCCAGTGGGTGCTGACGTGGATCAATCGGGAGTACACCCAACCAAGACCTGCAGCAAAGAAAACGGCACCAGCCGTACGCGCGATGAGTCTGCTTATGTGGACCCGCCTCCTCGGTCTTGCATACCATCCAGTTGCCACCCAATGATGGACCTGCCAGATTCACGAGACGTAGAGGGTGGACGGCTTCGTTAACCGACCTAAACCCCGCTTCGGCTGGCTCCGAGGCTCTCAGTGAGGGGGAGTGACAAGTCACATGCCAGTCCAGCCCGTCAAGAACTCCCGACGATGGGCCGTTGCGGCAACGGCCGGAGCAGCCTTGTTTGGCCTGGGCGTGCGGGAAGCCGTGCGGCTCAGTGACGCTGATGTTGAGTTGGCTCGAAGCCGAGCTCGCCAGCTCGGCGCCACGCGGATCGCGGCGGGGATCGTGCTGCTCGGCCGGCCGCAACTTCTCACCGCTGCACTGGGCCTGTCCGCTGCCGGAAGGGCCGGCTGGTGGCTGGCGCGCATGCTCGCCGTCCGAGAAATAGCCGTAGGAATAGGTACCATCGCTGCATCACGCCCGGCCACCGATCCCTGGCCGTGGCTCATGACGGTATCGGCGATCGACGGAGCTGAGGCCTTAGTGCTCCTCACCGCACTGGGCAGAAACGCCGTCGATCAGGCGGGTGGCTGGGCCTTCGTAGCCGCAGATACCGGCAGCGCTGCCGCCCTAGCGACTCGCATCGCTCACATTCGTCGGCTTACTCGTTCGGCCGATGAACATCAGGAGTAGTCAGCGGATGAAGGCGGCCAGTTCATCCTCGGCCGGCCTCCACTTGAGCTTGACGTCAAGCGCCGTGACCCCAGAAGCGACGGACTGGTTCCCCCACGTGTCGCCGGACGGCGGGCGAGCTATCTCAGTCTTTTGCGGGGCACGCTCGGGCATCTACCCGACATGGACGTGGAAGTGCGGTTGGTTCGCACTGCAAATTTGCGCGACGTCGCGCGGCGCTTCCCGCTCTTCGGCGGGCAGGGACCGTCAACGTCAACAGCTGGTCCCCGGACGGTCACCGGTTCGCTTTGTGGCGTATCCGATGCAGCAGTCGTGATCACATTGACCACGCCTGGAGTGAAGCAATCAGCATGCAGGAAGCAAAGCAATGGAAGGACAGCGACTCATAGTCGTGGGTGTCGATGGATCCGAGTGCAGCGAAATAGCGCTCAGGTGGGCAGCCGGCGAGGCCGAATACCGAGGCGCAACCTTGGTGGTCGTGACGACCTGGACGGCGCTTCCTCCGCCCATCGTTTACCCATACGCGGGCCGGCCCGATCGCGACCCGGGCGATCCCCGCGAGGCAGCGATGAACGCCCTCGGCGAGATTGTCGGGACTGTGCTGGAGGACAAGCCCAACCTCACGGCAGAACAGCTCGCTGTTCCGGGAGACACCGCGAAGGTACTGATCGAGCAGTCCCAAGCTGCCGACATGGTGGTCGTAGGTGCGCGGGGCACCGGTGGCATCAGCGACTGGCTACTCGGCTCGGTGAGCCACAAGGTCGCACAGCACGCTCGCTGCAGCGTTGCAGTCATCCGTTGACAGCGCCAGCCAGCGTGCGTGAGGGGCTGTCGCCGCGGCAGGGCTCTACACGGACC
>JBKOZG010000147.1:0-9902 GCA_046725775.1 Actinomycetota bacterium
TCAGTCAGGCCGAGGAGGAGTTCAGCGGCATCGACGTGCTGGTCAACAATGCTGGCTACGGCTACCGCGCGGCCGTCGAGGAAGGTGACGACTCCGACATCCGTCAGCTGTTCGAAACCCAGTTCTTCGGTGCGGTCGCGATGATCAAGGCAGTGCTGCCAGGGATGCGGGCTCGCCGCTCCGGCGCGATCGTCAACATCTCCACGATCGGTGTCCAGATCATGCCGGTCGGCTCCGGCTACTACGCCGCCTCGAAGGCCGCGCTGGAAGCCATGTCCGGCGCGCTGTACGGCGAGTTGAAACCACTCGGCATCTCCGTCACCGTTGTTGAGCCTGGCGCGTTCCGAACCGACTTCGCTGGCCGTTCGCTGACCCAGTCGAGCACCGTCATTGACGACTATGCCGAAACCGCCGGCAAACGCCGCAAGGAACACGACACGGTGCACGGCACCCAGCCGGGGGATCCGGCCACGGCAGCTGAGGCGATCATCGCCGCCGTTGAGTCCGATGATCCGCCCGCTTCTTGCTGCTAGGCAACGACGCGCTCAACACCTACCGACGGCTCACCGCAGCCAGACTCGACACCATCAAAGCCTGGGAGCACCTCACCATTAGCACCGACATCGACGCCTGAACTGAACCACTCAGGCACCAGATCATGAGAGGGCATCGTCATGAATGATGTCGTTGTCGTCATTGGGCCCGGGTCGATCGGCCAAGCGATCGCGCGGCGGGTGAGCGCAGGCAAGCAGGTTCTGCTGGCTGACCTGCGCCGGGCGAACGCTGACGCGGCGGCCGAGGTATTGAGCAATGCAGGGTTCGAGGTGGGCACCGCGACCGTCGACGTGTCGTCGCGTGAGTCGGTGCACGCGCTCGTCCAGACCGCCACCGCCCTCGGGGATGTCACCGGGGGTGTCATCCACGCCGCTGGCGTCTCCCCCAGCCAGGCGTCGCCGGAAACAATCCTCTCAGTCGATCTGTACGGCACGGCGTTGATACTGGAGGAGTTCGGCAATGTCATCGCCGCAGGTGGTGCCGGCGTCGTGATCGCCTCCCAGTCCGGGCACCGCTTGGGTGCGCTGACGGCCGAACAGGACGCGGCTTTGGCGATGACGCCCGCCGATGAGTTGCTCGCCCTGCCGATGCTTCTAACCAGACCAGGTGAAGGACTCCCTGCACGCCTACCAATTGTCTAAACGGGGAAATGCACTGCGGGTGATGGCCGAGGCCGTGCGGTGGGGCAAGCGTGGCACGCGAGTCAACACGATCAGCCCCGGCATCATCATCACCCCGCTAGCGAAGGACGAACTGACCGGCCCTCGCTCGAGCGGTGACACCTCGCGCTCCTCCTCCATCACCCCAACGGGAGTCCTCATGGTTGAATCTGGCTCCCTTATTGCAGTGGGTTGCGGCCTACACCGCCGAACAGACGCCTTCCCGGCGCTGCGACGAAGGTCTGATCAGCGCCTGACGGCGTCGAGGTTGCCACCGCCGCAACCTTGCTGTGGCGAGCTCAGCCGGTTTGCGCGGTGGGTCGGACGAGGATTTCGTTCAGTGTCATCCGGCGGGGGCGGGTGACGGCGAAGGCAATGACCTGGGCGACGTCCTCGGGGGTGATGGCCAGCTGTTGGTAGAGCTGTTCGGCGCCCTGTTTGGCGGCCGGGTCGGTGATGTGGTCGGTGAGTTCGGTGGCCACGGCGCCGGGTTCGATGACGGTGACTCGGATGTCGGGTTGAGCTCTTGCCGCAGGGCCTCTGACCAGCCGTTCATGCCCCATTTCGTGGCCGCGTAGGCGGCGTTGCCGGCTCTGGCGGTGCGCCCGGCGACGGAGGAGATGTTGACCAGGTCACCGCCGCCGTCGCGGAGCTGATCGAGAAACACCTCGGTCGCGGTCATGGCCCCGAGCAGGTTCACCTCCACCATTCGGCGTGCCTCCTCCCGCTGGGTGCTGCCGAACGGGCCGAGGAGCATCACGCCGGCGTTGTTGACCAGCATGTCGGCGCCGCCGAGTTGTTGCTTGACCTGGTCCGCGGCTGTGATCAAGGCGTCGCGGTCGGTGACGTCGGCGGCGATTGCGATCGCCCGTACGTCGAGCTGGGCGGCCAGCTCCTCAAGGCGGTCAATGCGACGGCCCAGTAGCGCCAGCCGGTAGCCGTGTCCGGCAAGAGCTCGGGCGGTCGCGGCGCCGATACCGGATGAGGCGCCGGTGATCACCGCGACGGAGTTGGTGCTGTGCTGATCGGACAAAGTCGGGATCTCCTGTTGATAGGCGCGGTGTCAAGCCGCGATAGGGCAGTCGGTTCGTGCAGCCGGTTGGGAGGGCCGGCACTCGGCGTGGGACGTGTGTGCTATTCGGCGAAGACTCGCTTGGCGACCTGGATCGCCGACATCGCCTTGGGCCAACCGGCGTAGAAGGCGAGGTGGATGATCGCTTCTTTCAGCTCGGGTTCGGTAAGGCCGTTGTCCTTGGCCCGTTGTAGGTGTCCGACGAGCTGTTCGACACTGCCGGAGATGACCAGGCTGGCCACGGTGATGAGGCTGCGGTCCCGCTTGGTCAGCTCGGTTCGCTCCCAGACGTCACCGAACAAGACGTTGTCGGTGAGCTCGACGAGCTTGGGGGCGAAGTCGCCAACGGCGCGCTGAGCAGGAGTTTGTTCGGTCATGGTGATCTTCCTCTCGGGCAGGATGCGGGTCGATCTGCGGTTCAGGTTGGCTGACGGTTGGAGTTTCAACGGCGGGTGTTCTCGCCCCGGAGTGCTTGGTGAGCGGCCTGGTACTCGGTGTCGGTGACATGATCGCCCCAGGTGACCGCCGGCCCTTCCTCGTCGGGGACGGTTTCGGAGAGGGCGAGGTGGATCATGAAGATGTCGTCGGTGGCTCCGTGCCAGTGCCATTCGCCGGGTGGCGTGTAGACGGTCTCGCCAGGGGCACGGCCACAGCGTCGCCGCCGCGAGCTTGGACGAGCGCAATACCGTCGGTGACGCGGAGGGTCTGACCGAGGGCGTGAACGTGCCAGGCGGTCCGCGACCCCGGGGCGAAGCGGACCAAGGCGGCTGTCATCCGCTGCGGGAACGGCCGCGGCTGGCCGACCCAGGCGACCCACACATCGCCAGTGAACCGTTCGGCCGGACCCTTGCCGGAGGGCTGGCGCGCTTCAAGCTCCACGGGAACGCTCCCCCTTTCGCTAGCTATTGCGTGACGAGCCGCGTGAAGGACATCGATGCCAGGGTCCACGCGTCGGATTGTTGGACATAGACCTCGGTGACGACGAAGGGGTTCGAGACTTCGCTCCCGTCCACCACGGACCCGAGCTGAAGCGCTGTGAGCACGATGGCGGTGCTGCCGATGAAGCGGACCGAGACGTCCTTGATGTCGACGTCCCGATAGTGGATGCGTCCGGTCTTAATGACGTCGAGCTCTTGCTCCTTCGAAAACGTCGCGCCCATGTGGATGAACACAGCCGCCTCGTTGAACAGGGCGGCCAGCGGGGCGACATCCTGGACGGACATCCAGTCCCACTTCTGCTTCGAGAGGTTGATGATCTCCTGTTCTGCGGATGAGTTCATGACCTGTGCCTAATCCTTTGGTGTTTGTCTGGGTGTTGGGACTTACGGCGCTGGAGTGGTGTTGTGGAGGTCAGCGGTTGATCCACTTCTGCATGTGGGCGGGATAGCGGTCGCCTTGGACGTCGACCCGATCGGCCGCAGCGGTGATCTCCTGCAGGTCGGCTGGGCTGAGCTGTACGTCGACCGCGCTGGCGTTCACCTGCAGACGGTGGAGCTTCGTGGTGCCGGGGATGGGCACGATCCAGGGGTGTTGGGCCAGCAGCCAGGCCAGCGCAACCTGCGCCGTCGTGGCGCCGTTGCGGTCCGCGATCGCGGAGAGCAGGTCGACGAGGGCTCGGTTGGCGTCCCGGGCCTGCTCGGTGAACCGCGGCAGGGTGGCGCGCAGGTCGCCTTCACTGAGGTTGGTGGTGCTGTCGATGGTGCCGGTGAGGAAGCCTTTGCCGAGTGGGCTGAACGGGACGAGGCCGATCCCGAGCTCGAGCAGCGTGGGCAGGATCTCGGCTTCGGGTTCGCGCCACCATAGGGAGTATTCGCTTTGCAGCGCGGTGAGCGGTTGGACGGCGTGGGCGCGTCGAATCACGGCGACTCCGGCTTCGGAGAGTCCGAAGTGGCGACCTTGCCGACCTCGATGAGGTCTTTGACGGTGCCGGCGACGTCCTCGATCTGCACGTCGGCGTCGACGCGGTGTTGGTAGAGCAGGTCGATCCGGTCAGTGTGCAGCCGGCGCAGGGAATCCTCCACCGTGGCTCGGATGTGTTCAGGGCGGCTGTTCAAGCCGGTCGAGGTGGATCCGTCGAAGGCGAAGCCAAACTTGGTGGCGATCACGACCTGGTCGCGGACCGGCGCCAACGCCTTGCCGACGAGCTCCTCGTTGGTGAACGGCCCATAGACCTGGGCGGTGTCGAATAAGGTGACGCCGAAGTCGAGGGCGGTGCGGATCACGTCGATGCCGTGCTTCTCGTCGATGTCGAGACCGTAGGCGTGGCTGAGTCCCATGCAGCCGAGCCCGATTGCGGACACTTTGAGTCCACTTCTGGCGAGGGAACGCGTAATCATGTGTGCTCCTTGCCGGTTGGGCGGATGGCGGTTGGTGAGGTCAGGCGTCGAGGCGCACGCTGGCGAGGCGGAACCCTGGGCCCTTGTCAGGTCGTGTCAAGTTCGGCCTCGCGGAGCCAGGTCTCGAGCGCCGCACGGTTCCGGGCGACCTCTTCGCCTCGGACCGCCAGGCCTGGAGCGATCCGAGCGCCTCGGCAGGAGGCGGTGTAATCGCGCTGGGTACTGCCGAGGCCGCTGACGGCGTAGGTGACGAAGGGGTGCACCGTCTTGCCGGTGAAGTCGTAGCTCTGGGTAAAGGTCGTCATGATCATCGGAGGTCGAACGTTCCAGATCGGGCTGCCCAGCAGCACGGCGTCGTACGCCTCGATCGAGGTCAGCTGGTTCGCGATCGCCGGTCTGGCATCGGTGTTCTGCTCCCGGACGTTGCGGGCCACGGTGGCGTCGTAGCTAGCCGGGTACGGGTCGGCGGCCTGGATGCGGTGCACGTCGCAGTTGATCAACTCGGCGATCATGCCGGCGAGAACCTCGGTGTTGCCGACCTCGAGGTTCCGCCGGCCGCCGTAGTAGTAGTTCTCTCCCGGGCGGGAGAAGTAGGCCAGCAGGATCCGGTTTGCGGTCGTGGTTTCCACTCCTGTCCGTGTCGAGCTCGGTGTAGTCGTCGGATCTTGCGGCGGCGGAGGGTTGTTCGCTGACGAGCAGCCCGCGAGGGCAGCGGCCCAACCACCCGCACCGAGCAGTAGCGCTCGTTGCAGGACGGTCCGGCGGCTGAGCTGGTGTGCAGACCGTCTCGTGACCGACCGATGTGCCATCAGTCCTCGGGGATCGGCCGGCCGAAGCTCTCCAAGGTGATCACCTCTGGCTCAGGGCCGCCCCGCTGGCGAGTGTCGAGAAGATCGATCGCAGCGAGCTCGTCGGGGGTTAGGTCGAAATCGAACACGTCGATGTTCTCCGCGATCCGCTGCGGGTTGGTCGATTTCGGGATCACCGAGCGGCCCTGCTGCAGATGCCAGCGCAGCATGACCTGAGCTGGAGTCTTGTCGTGGGCCGTGGCGATGTCGCCGATCACCGGCTCCTGCAGGGTGCTGGAATGCTGCCCGTCGCGGTCGAAGGTGATGCCGCCAATCGGGGACCAGGCCTGGGTCAGGATGCCGTGCTTGGCGTCGAGGGCCTGTACATCTTTCTGCTGGAAGTAGGGGTGGACCTCGATCTGATTCACCGCCGGCACCACGCTGGCCCGGCCGAGCAGTGTAGTGAGGTGGTCGACCATGAAGTTGCTGACCCGATGGCTCGGACCTTCCCGTCGGCGAGCAGCGTCTGCAACGCCCGATAGGCCTCCAGCGTCAACTCGAACTGCGACGGCATCGCCTGATGCAAGATCAGCAGGTCGATCTGATCGACTCCCAGCTTGCGGGCACTCTTCTCGAAACCGTGCAACGTCTTGTCGTAGCCGTAGTCGCTGATCCAGATCTTGGTCTCCAAGAACACCTCAGAGCGATCCACCCCGGAGGCGGCGACGGCCTCGCCGACCTGGCGTTCGTTGGCGTACGCGGCGGCGGTGTCGATGTGGCGGTAGCCAGCCTCCAGCGCGGCGGTGACCGCAGCCCGGGTCTCATCCGGCGGGGTCTGGAACACCCCGAGGCCGAGCGCCGGCATGGCCACGCCGTTGTTCAGGGTGAGGGTCGTCACGTCAGGCATGTGGTACCTCGGTTTCTCTCGGCGGCATGCCGAGTCATAGGGGCTGGTGGTGGATAGTTGTCGTGGTCACCGGGTGGTGCTGACGGCAGCGAGTTAGTCCTCGTCAGTCGCAGCCGCCGACCTAGTGTCGGCGCCGGCGCTGCTGTGCTGAGTGGTGGCCTGCCAGGTGCCCAGCAGTTGGAGCTGGTCGGCGGCCTGGCTGCCCGGGTCGGCGGTGTAGGTGATCAAGATGAGACGGTCGTCGACCAACTCCAGGGCGTCGCCGTTCAACTCGATGTCGCCCACGATCCGGTTGTGCAGCCGCTTGCGGGCGGTGCGGTGCAACTTCACGTTCTGCCGACTCCAACGGGTGGAGAACTCCTCGCTGCGCGTGGACAGCTCCCCGATCAGATCCGACAGGGACCGGTTGCGCGGGTCACGCCCGGCCTGCACCCGCGGCGCTCCGGCAAGGTCGTCGGCAACGGTGTCCCAGTCGAGGAAGAAGCCTCCGGAATGGGGTTCCAGGAACACGTACCGGGCCAGGTTCAGCGGGAGCCTGTCGTCGTCGAGCCGGCCGTCCCACAACGCCGGCACAACTCGTTGGCGACGAGGATGTCCATCCGGGCGTTGCGGACGTAGGCAGGAACCCCGGTCATGCCGGCCAGGATGGCCAGCACCGCGGGCCGAGGCGTCGCCGCCCGCTTCGACCGGTTGCGCCGCCGGGACGGCGTCGGCTCGCTGCTGCGGGCCAGGTCATGCAGGTGCTGCCGTTCGGCGTCGTCGAGCTGCAGGGCACCCGCCACCGCCTCCAGCACCGACTCCGACGCCCCCGCCAGATTGCCGCGCTCCAGCCGGGCGTAGTAGTCGACGCTGACCCCGGCGAGCATGGCAACCTCCTCGCGCCGCAGACCCTTCAGCCGCCGCCGCTCACCATAGGTGGCCAGCCCGGCCTGTTCCGGGGTGAGCCTGGCCCGCCGGCTGACCAGGAAGTCCCAGGCGTCTCGGCGGTGGTCCATGGCCTCGACGCTAGAGCCGATCCGGCCAGCGAACCAGGACCTGTCAGTACACGGATAACCAGGTCCTTGCTTGACCTCCAGGTGCCGCCCTCCCCGCCCAGCGCCACCTGTCTCAGGCGTCATTCCAGGGGTGACCGCCGAGAAACCAGGCGATGGCTTAGGGGCAGTGCCGGTTGATTCGCACGACGGACGGTGACTTGTCCACAGGTCTGTCCGGCGGGAATCCGGGTAGCAAGCAGGCTGGCTAAACGGCGGTTAGACAGGCGGTACTCCGAGCGACAGGAACACCGAGTGAGCGCTCGGGCATGACGAGCTCGACGTGGCGTCAGGACGAGCACTACCGGCGACAGAGAGGCAAATGGGAAAGACGAGGCCCAACAAGGGAGAGAGAGATGATCATGGATGTGGCGGCTAACGGCGAGCGCGATATTCCTCGCGATCGGCTGTGGTCGGTCGAGGAGGTTTCTTACTATCTTGGCGTCCCGGTCGGGACCTTGTATTCATGGCGGGTGCAGCGCCGCGGCCCGGCGTGTCGGCGGATCGGCCGGTTCCTCCGCTATCGGCCCGGAGGATGTGATGGCGTGATTCGCGGGGGCTCGGTGATTGGCCAGCGGCAGGGTGAGTGGTCAGCGGCTGGATATCGGCGAGCACGGCGATGTCCACTACCGAGAGAAGCCGAACGGTCGCGTGGCAGCCTCGGTGTACTTCCGGAACGCGCAGGGGGTGCGCAAGCGGATCGAAGCTACGGGCGATTCGAAGGCGTCTGCACGTCGGAGGCTGTTCGCGACGCTGGGTGAAGCGATGGCAGCCGGAGGGCTGAGTTATTCGCCCCGCTCTACGTTTGCCGATGTCGCAGCCGATTGGCTGGAGTCGTTAGACGAGCTGGCGGCAGCGGGTCGACGTTCTCCGCGAACGGTGGCGCTCTACGTCATGCGCTGGCGCGCCACGTCTTGCCGGGGCTTGGCGGACTGCGGCTGTCGGAGTTGACCTCGGCGCGGATGGACCGATTCATCCGCGATCGACGGCGCGCGGCTGGGTATTCGGTGGCGAAGCTGTGTCGATCGGTCACGTCCGGAATCTGCGCGTTCGCCGTCCGCCGCGATGCGATGCGCCACAACCCGGTGCGAGATGTGGAAACACTGGAACGCCCTCGACGCAGGAGGCGCGGGCACTGACGGACGAGGAGTGCCGCGCATGGCTGATGATCTTGGACGGCAGCGAATTGGCGCGGCAGGCTGACTTGCCTGACCTGGTGCGTTTTCTTCTGGGGACTGGTTGTCGCATCGGTGAGGCGCTGGCCCTAACTTGGCCGAACGTCGACCTGGAACGCCACTTGATCAACATCGACAGCACGCTGATTCGGGTGAAGGGGCAGGGCCTGTTGATCAAGCGTCCGAAGACGAAGTCCAGCGTCCGTGTGCTTCGTGTGCCGCTTTGGCTGGTGGAGATCTTGCGTGATCGTAGGGCGCGTGACCCGGAGTCACAGGGTGCGGTGTTCCCAGACTCGGTTGGCGGGCATCGTGACCCGAACAATGTCGAGCGTGAGCACCGTCGGGTACGGCGCGGAACGCCGTTTGAGTTGGTGGTGCCGCACCCTACCGGAAGACGGCCGCAACTATGCTTGACCGGCAGGGTCTCAGTGCCAGGACCATCGCCGACCAGCTCGGCCATGCGCGAATCTCGATGACACAAGATGTCTACATGGGTCGACGTGTTGTCGACCAGGCGGCCACTGCCGTACTGGAAGGCATCTCACCACCGGGACATGACGGGGATAACCAGCCGCCCGCCGTGCAATCGGTCGTGGGCTAGGTGACTACTTCGATCGCCTCTGTGACAGCATCGTGACAGTGTGCACGCCTGGGAAACGAAGAAGCGGAATCGGAATGCCACTCCGACTGGGGATCTGTGGGCCCCGTGGGACTCGAACCCACAACCTCCGGTAGAAGGTTTATTCGCTACCGACCGGGCGATGCCTACAACGCCTGTTTGAGGGTTAATCAGGCCTGGTCGGTTGGTGGTTGGTGGTAGTAGTTGATCATCCTTCTGCGCGACAACCACGCAACAATAGATGATCTTGATGCCGCGAAGTTGGATTGCTCGCCAGCCGCTGCTCGGTCGAGTAATGCTCTCTCGCGATCACCCGACCCAATCAATGGCGGCCTTACCTCATCTGTTGCTTTGAGAAAAGCTGACCCGCCACACCGGAGGGTGGGGAAGGGCCACTGCCGCCGGCTCCGCGTGTACTGGCCGCGCTGCGGACCGCTTTAGCTCGGGGCGCCAGGAGCGCGAAAGCCGCGCTGGCAATCTGCGTTCGGGCATGCCAGCCTGAGACCAACGACGACTGTGGGAGCGCGATCATGAAAAAGAAGTCTTTGGGTACTGAGCGAACCGCGGACGGTAAGACCTCACCGGAGGATCCGCTCCGGGGTCGCGGAGACGGAGCCGCCACTGCGGGTGCTGGTGTGGCACGCAAGGTCGCGCACCTGTCTCCTGGGGAGCGTGTCGCCCGGGGGAAGGCGGCGCGTAATGAGGTTCCCCGGTCCAGCCATGGCCGTTGGGAGCCGGCCGTCGACCGACCCGACCCTGT
>JBKOZG010000173.1:0-8339 GCA_046725775.1 Actinomycetota bacterium
GAGCCACACCTTGTCGAGAGGCGGCCGCCCCGTGCTGGGCGCGTTCCCGCCTACGACCCAGACTGCATCACTGAAGACCGTGACTCCGGCTGCTTCGAGCGGCTCAGGCAGGTCGGTCCCTCGCTGCCACTTGGGTAAACGCGCAGGAGGTGTCGTCGTCTTAGCCGAGCTCCGAGGCGTTGTCACAGCGCTCGGAGTCGTTTTCACATCGCCTTGCCCACCACCGCTGATTCCAACGGTTGTCCAGGTGATCGAGAGGACAGCCAGGAATGCCAGTGGAACAGCCGCGAGAATGACGCCGCGATGCTGGGGCAGCGCAGCCACAGCGTACGGCAGCAAGCCCGCCGCGGCGGTCAGGCAGAAGACGACACCGAGCACACCAGCGACGGCCGGAACGTTGCCGGCGATCCAGCCGGCGACCGTGACCGCCCCGCCCAATACGGCTCCCACCCCGGCCATCCCCACGAGCTCACCCGAGCGCACTGTTCCGCGCCGCCTCCGGACCGATCGCAGCAGCGACCCGCCGTACGCGAACGAGAACACTGCGCCGAGCACCATTACTACACAGGGAATGGTCAGCAGCGGCGACCACCATGACCCTCCGGACCGCACCAGACGAACCGGTTCACGCGACGGATCAAACTCTGCGATGGCTGGGCCAGCGAGAAACAGCCGTTGCGGACCGATGTCGAAGGTGTTCGCATCGACATCCAATGGAATCGGGTTCTTAGGAAGATCGAGCCCGAGGAGTGTCGGGGACAGCCCAGTCGTGCCCTCGGGAAGGTCGGCACCCGCTTGCGTCGTGTGGGACTCGACGTCCCACGTCAGTTCCGCCGTTACCGGGCTCTCCGGGCCGAGGAACGCCAGCAGGATGCCGAGAATCGCGAGCACAGCGGTTGTGGCGAAGTATGCGGTGCTTCGGCTGGGCCGCCATGCCGCCGCGACGGCCCCCGCCCGCGCCACGGCGTTCGGCCGAGCCTTGGCCTTCTGCTCCGCTTCCCGCCGGGCCCGCTCCTCGGCCTCCCGCTTGGCCTCCTGGTCCGCCTCCCGCCGGGCCCGCTCCTCGGCCTCCCGCTTGGCCTTGGTCCCGAGTCCCGGTCCTCGATCGTCCACACTGGGTGTCGCGGTAAGGGACGTCGGATCCTCATCATCCGCGAACTCCGGTAGCTGGTCGATCTCGCGAGCGATCGAATAAGAAATATCCCGCCTCTGCCTAAGTCCGCGGACAAGCTGCAGCGCGATGTCTCGCTCTTCATCGCGGTCAAGATAGCCCTTGAGATCCAAAAGCAAGTGTGCCTGCTTCTGATAGGTCAGGTCAGGCGCCTCGACAAGCTCCCGAAATTCGTTCATGTACGACATTGGGGTTGTCGGCGCCGCAGGCAGGGGATTCGGGAGTGGCGGTGCTGGAGGTCGATTTGCAACTACCGCCATCAGGGCAAACAGCGACTCCATCGAGCGCTTCCTGTAGTCAACCATTTGCGTACGAGCGATCGCAGGATGTGCGAGCTGAATCGCTACGTCCCGGATGAGCACCGGCAACAGCGGGCGACTTAGCGCTATCGCGTAGTCCAACTCAGCCTTACAGGCGCGCGATCCCAGCGAGTTCGGGCTCAGGGCGAAGATGTAAAGGTCGCATGATCGAATTTGCTCCAGAATCGTGTCCCACCAGGACTCACCGCCAATCAGCTCCTCGTCCATCCAGACTTGGACGCGAGCACGTTCGAGATCAGCGTTGAGCGCCTCAACGGCTGCTTGATCCTGGCGCGCATAGCTAATGAAGACACGCATCAGACAAACTTGACCCTGCTTGTGAGGAACATCCCGCGTCGCGGGAAATACATCGCAGGTGCCATATTTTGGGATGGTACACCTGAGGCCTGAGGCTGCCTTCACTATTAGCGCCGCTAGAAAGGCTGCCTGCGGGTCTTGACTTTCGAAAAAGACTTGACGCGACAATCCTTTCGGGAGTGAAGGTGGCCGAGCCGTAGCTGGGTACTGCGGCGGGGAGGTCGCTTCACGGCGTGGTGCCCGGCAGAGCTGTACGTCTGGCTGGTCAAGTGCTCGGGGCAGCGCCTGCGTTCCGGCTTCGCGAGACGTCGTCGGGTACGGACGGCGGTGCCCTTCAGCGGGACCGATCAGGCACCCGGGCGAATCGCATGCCCTTCACCGCCAGCTGAATCAGGCATGGACGTCTCCCTGGCTGACAGCCGGATTTCTCTGAAGCGTGCGGAAGACCGTGCCATCTACCTTCGTGGATTCTGGACGTCCACATGCAAGGTGAGCCCAATCATCATTGATAGCGGAGTGCGGCTATGCAGTACCAAAAGTCGCAACTATGGGAATACGGGAAATGACGCTACTAACGTTGCCGCACTTTCACTGGTTCTTGCCGGCGATTGTTTGTGCGCCGTTATTTCGGCGCGTGGCGGCCATATCAACGCCGATATTCTTCGTCGCCACGAGTCTGGCCCTAGCCGAGGTTTTGAGGCTATTGCGTCCAGCCCGATCCGCACTCATGAAGCTCATAGCCGAAGTCACACTTGTTTGGCTGCCATTCGCCGACAACAGCCGGGCTCGATTCTCGGCCCAATCTAAGCGGCCGCGGGATCCAGGGTGAGGCTCGCATGGTCCGGGATGTTTCGCCCCATCTGCGGCCGGCTCTCAAGGGTGGGCGGTACCCGTGGCCTGCTGATTTCGGTCATCGCCGTCCTGCTCCTGGCGAAGATCGTCGACCTGACCGCGATCGCATCACTCGGCAGAGCGATCGCTCTGGACCTCCTGTGGACGCGGCGTTGCACGCGGCGGCAGCGGCCCTCACCGCGGCCTTCCACCTCGAGAGAAACTGATGCGGTCGGTAGTACGCGTGTCGACGGTCGATGGAGGCGGACAGCAGCTCGATCCAGGTCACAGCTTCTCCCTCTGTCGGGTCGGATGCCTTCGTTGTCGAGCACAGCGGACAGCCATGACCGGCAGCGGTCGAGGATGGCTCTCAGCTCCTCGTCGGTCATGATCTCGTAGAGTCCGTCAAGCCCGAGCACGAAATCGACATGACCGAACTGGTTCCTCGCCGGTCGAATTTCAAAGAAGTGACGGCGGCTGGAAGTCGGCCGAGCGATCGCCGGGACAGTAACGTTCGGGGATTATGACGCCTCCTAGTCGAAGCCCGCGATCGAGGTCCGCAGTGGGTTGGGTAGTCGCGCCCTAAAGGTCTCCCAAGCGCGCGGTCGGGATGCGAAGCGGACGCGGACAAGGTTTCCATGGAAGTGGTCACCGGTCATCGGGCAGGTCGCCGGTTGCGAGACTTCGCGGATTTCTCCCGGTCGTCCCCGCGCTCTCCCTCTCCCTTAAATGAATTTTCAGATCCTTGGTTAGAGGGGGCACCCCTACTTGCTGATCCCATGAAGATCCGCCAACGCCGCATAGGACCGACATAGATCTGCGGTGCCGTCGGCTACTTCAGAGCCCTGCCCGACGATCACAAGCCACTCCCGAGTCGCAACAAGCGTGTTTTCTAATCGGCTCGGTAGGGAGTCCCTCAGAGCGGTTCGGCACGCGAAGCGAGAGGATTATGCGGCTGGCTCGGCCATAGCGATGCTGGGTTTGGGTGCCCAACCAGCTGACCCGGCCAGCACGGCGAAGGAGCTGATCGAGGCCCGAAAAGGTGAAGCACCGCGTACGCCGGGATGGGGTGAAGCGGTAGGGTCCCGGCCATACAGCGTCAAGCCCGAGCCCCCACAGACACAACCGTTCGGCGCGGAAGCCTTTGAGGCCGGCGACGGGACCGCCTTGCGGTGGCTGGGCATGGCCGGGTTCTTGATCAACAGTCGCGGCACGACGGTGATGGTCGATCCGCTGCTGGGCGGTTTCGACATGCCGGTGATGATTGAGTTTCCGATCGCCGCCGCCGACGTGCCCAGGTTCGACGCCGTGTTGGTCACGCACAGCGACAACGACCACTACAGCCTCCCCACCTGTCGTGATCTTGCCGGGTCACCCTTGAGTACCCTCGACGCAGTACGTGGCTTCGCTGATGCAACAGGAAGGCTTCCCGACCTACGGTCACGACATCGGCGACAGCTTCTCGATAGGACCGGTGCGAGTGGAGGTCACACCGGCCGACCACGCCTGGCAGAACGCATCCCCGGGCGCCAGCGACCGCATCTCGCGCCGGAGGATGCCTGCGGGTCCTGGATCGCGACCCCGGACGGCACCATCTGGCGCCCGGTGATTCCCGGCTCATCCGCGACCATCACCTGGACATGCCGACGCCCGATGCCATGTTGTTCGACTTCTCCGACAGCGAGTGGCATTTCGGGCTCGACGGTGCGATCGCGATGGCGAACGCCTACCCGCACACCCCGTTGCTGCTGTACCACTGGGGCTGCGTGGACGCTCCCGACTTCCCACCGTTCAACGCCAACCCGGACTCGTTGCCGGACCGGGTCGAGAACCCCGACCGCATTATCATCCTGGCGCCCGGCGAGCCTTCGTGCTGAACCGGCTGACAAGCTGATCAGATAATCGGGACTCACGCGCGCCGAAGACTTCTTTGGCGACCATGATCGCCGACACGGCTCGTGGCCAGCCGGTGTAGAAGGCGAGGTGGATGATCACCTCTTTCAGCTCGGTTTCGGTCACGCCGTTGGTCTTGGCGATGCGCAGGTGAGCACGCAGCTGCTCGGTGCTGCCGTTGGTGATCAACGCCGCGGAGTTGATCAGACTGCGATCTCGCGAGACCAACTCGGGCCGGGCCCAGACGTCTCCGAACAACACGTGGTCGGTGAGCTCGATCAGCTTCGGTGCGAAGTCACCGATGAGCTTCTGTGCGCCCGAGGGCTCCTTGTTCGGCAGACTGTCCCTGCGCTGTGGTCATGATCGGTTTCCTTTTCGGATCGGGCCACCGTTGCGTACAGCAGGGATGAAGGACTGCGGTCAGGACTTGTGGGCGGCGGCGTACTGCTCGTCGGTGACCGGCTCGAGCCAGGTCGTGCCGTCACCGCCCTCGGTGCCCTCGAGCATGGCGAGATGGCACATCATGTTGTCGGCGGTGGCACCGTGCCAGTGCTCTTCACCCGGCGGGGTAAACACGGTGTCCCCTGCTCGCATCCTGATCACTGTGCCGTCCCGAGTTGCGACGAGCCCTACGCCGTCGGTGACGTGCAGGGTCTGGCCCAGCGCATGGGAGTGCCAGTTGGTGCGCGCGCCCGGAGTGAAGCAAACCAGGCTGACGATCATCCGCGACGGCTCCCCCCAGCGGTAGATCGGGTTCACGTATACGTCACCGGTGAAGTTGCTGGCCGGCGCCTTAGCTGTTGGGCTGACAGGTCGCAATTCCATGATCATCTTTCGTCGACCGGTTGGCGCTCAGTGCTCGGTCGCGCCGGTCTGGGCCGGCGCAGCCTGAACGTTCGTCGCGGCCCAGGTGGCCAGCAAGGCTAGGTTATCGGCCGACGGGGTGCCGGGCTCGGCGCTGTAGGCGGTCAGGGTCAGGCCAGGCTCGCCCGGCAGCTCGAGCGCGTCAAAGCTCAGATGAAGATCTCCGACCGCTCAGTACTGGAAGTGTTTGGTGCCGGATCGGTGCAGCAGGACGTTGTGCGCTGCCCAGCGGGTGCGGAACTCCTCGCTGCGCGTGGACAGCTCCCCCACCAGGTCGGTCCAGGCCCTTGTCGTACGGATTCCGGCCAGCCTCGGTGCGCAGGATCGAGACGCTGGTGTTGGCCCAGTCCGACCAGTTCGGGTGCAGCAGGTGCGCCTCCGGGTTGAGGAAGACGAACCGGGCCAGGTTGACCGGCCGCGTCTGGCTGTCGAAGGCCTGGCAGTACAGGGCGCGGCCCATCGCGTTGACCGCGAGGACGTCCAGCCGGCCGTTGCGGACGAACGCCGGGATCCCCGTCATCGCATCCAGCAGCCGTTGAATGCTCGGCCGCACCTCATGGACGGGAGCCTTGCGTGGCCGCCGAGGCGTGTTCACCGGGCGGTCCTCGACGCGTGCAGAACGGCGGTCATCAGGCCTGGGTAACTGCGTGATGATCTTGGCGAGGACGGCGTTGCAGATCAGTGAGGTGGCCGGCCTGCAAGTGGATGACGTCGACCTCCCTCATGGGCTGTTGACCGTGCGGAGGCAGACGTACCCCGCCGTGACGGGCTGTTATCTCCACCCGGATCACCAGGGCTGTCCTCGACGTCGGACTGGCGGACTCGCGCTGGTCGGCCCAATCTGGCCCAACTGCCCGGCATGAGGCTTGTCGAGGAAGGCCCGGTGGCCGGATGAACGCGGCTCTGATCAGGCGTGACAATCCGCTAACGTGATGTCGGGCTGGCGAGATTTGAACTCGCGACCCCTTGGCCCCAGGCGCAACAAGCATCCTGGCGGGATTACCTCAGCTTTTCAAACTGGTGTCGAGCGCATCGTCCGCCGCGGTCTATGCCAGGGGAAGGCGGCAGGCGATGATGATCAGTTGACCACTGATCCGGGAGGTGAGTGGCAGTGAGGATCTTCGTCACCGGCTCCACCGACGGTCTGGGCAGAGCGGCCGCGGACACGTTGCTCCAGGCGGGACACGCAGTGGTTGTGCACGCACGCAGCAACGGTCGGCTCGCCGTCGTGCGTGACCTGACGGACCGAGGCGCTGCGGCGGTTGTCGGCGATCTGGCCGATGCGGATGAGGTCCGCGGTGTTGCCGAACAGGTTAACCAGCATGGCCCGATCGACGCGGTCATTCACAACGCCGGCGTGTATAGCGGCCCACCGGTCCTGCCGGTCAACGTCGTCGCCCCGCACCTGCTGACCGCGCTCCTGCACCGGCCGGGACGGCTGGTCTACCTCAGCAGCAGCATGCACTACAGCGGACGTGCCCGAGTCGATGGACTGGATTGGAGCGGTCGGCGCGCGACCGGCTCATACTCGGACAGCAAGCTGCTCGTCACGACCCTGATGGCCGTGGTCGCCGCCCGCTGGTCCGGCACGGTGAGCAACGCCGTGGATCCCGGGTGGGTGCCCACGCGGATGGGCGGCCCCGGCGCGCCGGATGATCTGCGTCTGGGACACCTCACCCAGGAGTGGCTGGCCACCAGCGATGACGTCGACGCGCGCACCAGCGGCGGCTACTGGCATCACCAGCGTCGCCGCCAGCCACATCCGTCAGTTCATGACCCGCGATTCCAGCATGAGCTGATTGACGAGCTCATCCGGTTCACCGGTGTCAGTCTCGGCTGAGCGAAGTCGGACAGCCGTTCATTACACGGTTCAGAACCGGACCAGCGAGGGGACCAGGTGCGCGCCGGGCAGGCCGTTGCCACCAGGGTGCCGTCGGCCTGGGGTCCGCGAACTGCGACTGGGTGCCGATCGGGTTCATCGGCTCGGCACAGGCGCAGTGCGACTGGTAGCCGAGCCAACCACACCGCGGCGCCAAGCTGCTCAGGCATTGACCAGGGGAGCTTCGACCGCTTCGCTGCGGCGAGGCGGCACCGCCGAGGTCGGTCGTTACTGGCCCGGGCGGCTGCGGTCGGTGGCGGACGCTGGTCGTGTAGAAGACCTCTGCCAGGCCAGCACACCCGAGCGTGATCAGCCCGAGCGAGATCGCGCTCGACGCGCCTCCGACCATATCCCTGGCCTTGACCGGATATCCCGACGTCGCCGGCACCGCCTCCTCGGTGATCGGAGTCGCCCGCTGGGCCTTCGGCGGTCTGATCGCCCTCTGGTCGGGCTCGGCGAGGTGACGACGGTGCCGCTGACCAGGATGAACAGCGACAGCACGACAGCCACCACTGGCAGGTGCAGCATCGCCGTGATCAACACTCCGACAGCGCCGAGTGCGCACATCACCAGACCAACAATCAAGGTGTCACGGACCGAAAGCCGCTGCGACGCCCGCCCGGCGGCGAAGCCGAACAGCATGTAGCCGAAGGAGTGGAAGGCGAAGACGTAGCAGAACGCCTGCGGCGAGCCCCCGTAGACACCCTGCAATTGGAACGTCGCCGCCGCTGAGGTAGGCGAACAGGGCGGCCCTGGCGAAACCGGCGACGAGTACCGTGCCGACGAACAGGCGGTCCGTCAGTAGGTGCCGCATGTCACCCCGCGGCCCGGGCTCACCCGCCCTTGACGCGCATCTCGGCCGGCAGCGTCTCCCGGACGACCAGCAGGCAGGCAGCCAGGATGAGCACACCGGTCCCGGCGAGAAACAAGAAGACACCGCGCCAGTCGGTGAATCTGGCGAGCTGGCCGCTGAGGAGGGGACCCACGATTCCGGCCAGCACCGTCAGCCGCGCCTAGTAGCGGACCAGGCGGCCACCGACGTAAGGTCCCGGTCGGCGGCGTAGGCGATCACGGTCCCTACACC
>JBKOZG010000232.1:0-5304 GCA_046725775.1 Actinomycetota bacterium
GCCCGACGCAGGAGTGTCGACTGAAACCGAAGGCAACGTTGGGGTGGGCTCACGATGGATATCGAGTGTCTCCGGTTCGACGAAGACGGATCGATCGAAATTCGCGGAGACAAACTCAGGAGAGTTCGCTGCTCGGCGTCATCGGGGCCGTCCTTGAGTAAGCGCTCCATCTTTGGCAGCGGAATGGGGACCGACTGCGCTGATCCGTTGCTGGCGGAAGTAACCCGGCAACCAAAGGCGCATCGTCGCATCCATGCGCTCAGCCTCGCGGCATGGGCGGGACCAGGGCCAGTGCGACACCCGTGAGTCGAGTAATGGTCCGAAGAGTTCAGCGGGTAGAGGCGCACACTTTGGCGAAAAGTCGCATGGCGGTCCCCGGGTTGCGGGAGGGGTCAACGGCCGCGCTGGGCTGCGCCTGCCTCTCCCCTCCCTGACCCATCCCGGGTGTCAACTCGATCGCAGTCGTCGGCCTGTGCTGGCGGTTTGATCGGCCCGTGACAGCCGCGCGGGGCGGCGATGACGCTCCCCGCCAAGCGTCCGACTTCGCAGATCACTAAGATCCTGTATCCGAAGAGAAGAAGGATTCCGATGTCCGGCTGGACTTCTGACGAACTTGCCCGCATCGGGCAGGCCGACGAACTGGACCTCGCTTCACAGCGGCGCGACGGCAGCCTACGTGACCCGGTGACGATGTGGGTCGTCCGCGACGGTGACGACCTGTACGTGCGGTCCATGCACGGCCAGGCCGGAGCCTGGTTCCGCGGCACTCAAACCCGCGGGCAGGGCCACATCCGCTCAGGAGGTGTCGACAGAGACGTCAGCTTCGTCATCGACACCGATCCTGCCCTGAACAACCGTATCGACGCCGCTTACCGCAGCAAGTACCGACGCTACGGGGATCGCATCGTCGGGGGCGTCGTCAACCCTGCGTCACGAGACTCAACGATCAAGCTCGTGCCGCGCTGACCGCATCAGTGGCGCGCTGGTCTGGTCGTGCCGTCAGCTGCGTGGTTCTGACTGTGTGATCACTAGCGATCGTGCTCGGAGGAGTGGGTCTGATGCAGAAGCGAACATTGGGACCCGCGGAGCTGGAAGTTTCCGCGTTGGGTTTCGGGTGCATGTACCTGAGCTCGGCCTACGTCGCCCACGGACAGGGCGAAGGGGTCAAACTGATCCGGGCGCTCTGGAACGGGTCACTTTCTGGCATCTCGGCGCCCGGCTCATTCCTGCCACAACCCTCGGCCACAAACACCTCGAACTCTCCAAGAAAGGTACGCTCTCCCATGACCACAGACGTACTCGTCGTGATCGGGTCCGGAGCTATCGACCAGGCCTCGCCCCGCTCGCCGACATCCACAGACTCGCTATCGATTACCGCCGACTCACGGAAACGTCGAGCTACAGGGTCCGCACTTAGCCGGTCGATCTCTCGTCACGTGAGTCGGTGAGTGCCCTCGCCGCGGCCGCCGCTGAGCTCGGCGCTGTAACCGGGGCCGTTCACACGGCTGGCCTCTCACCGGCCCAGGCACCGGTGGATGCGATCGATGTGCGCCACGTTGATGTGCCTGAGGTCGCCAAGGTGGAGCGTCACCGACAGTCGGGACAAGCGACGGGCACAAATCGTCTTCGGAGCGGGTGTGGCGTTCTTCCGCGTAATCAGCTTGTTGCCCTTCGTACAGTTCTTCGTGTTGATCCCCGGCGGCCGACTTACGACCGCTGCCTTCATCGGCAATGCCAACGGATCGAAAGCGGTCACGTTGGCCTTCAGCCTGCCGACGGTCGGCCTCAGAGTTGGGGTACTCACGGGCCTGGTGGCTGGACAGGGCGAGCTATCTGAGGGCCTCCGTCGATGGGCAGCAGCACAAGCTCAGTCTTCGTCGGTCGCCGCCGACGCGGCCCAGCCCGACCAGCGGCGTACATCGATGGCGAGCACAGCCCCCCGCGCCGCGAAGCGCGGGTAACGGTCGGCTAGCAGCGACAGGGCGCGTACGCCCTCGGGATCCTCCGGGTCGACCACGCGGCCGGTGCCGTCGGCGCGTACCCTCCACAATTCGTCCCAGTCGTCCGCGTAATGGTCGACGAGCAGCGCAACGGCCGGGTTGGCCGCGACGTTGGCGAGCCGCTTGAGCGCAGTCCCCCGCTTGGGTTGGAGTCGACTGCGCTGTAGACGACATCGCCGTCGGCGAACGCTGACGCCGGCCAATCCCGTAAGAGGGTGCGACGTTGAGCGGTCAGCGAGCTGAGGAAGGGGTGGGTCATTGCTCTTCAGGCCGACGGTGTTGAAATAGCCGATGATTGTGCAGTACGCCTCGTCTTGCTGCTGCGACGATTCTCAGTGAGTCGGAAGACGATTATGGCGGAACGAATCGCCCTTCCAAGCGTGCACCGGAATCCTGCAACGCGGGTGACGACTACTGTTTGGGCACAGGAGTGGGCACCGGCCGCTTCGCGGTAAATCCGGAGCCCTGTGGGCTCCGCCGGATGCCCCTGCCGATCCAGGGCGCGAAGTACCGTCGAGCCCATTCGACGTCCGCGGCGAGCTGTTCACGAGTCCGCAACCGCGGCGGCGCTTCAGGGAATGGGTCGGCCCACGACTCGTCGGCGCCCTCGATGCCGAGCCGCCAGGCCATGGCGGCCGCCACGCGCTGGTGGCCAAGCTCGTTGCCGTGCAACCGGTCCTGGGAGAACAGGCGGGGGTCTTGGATGATCGTGTAGTGCTGGAAGTCCATGACTAGCACGTCGTACCGCTCGGCCTCCTCTCGGATGATGTCGTTGAAATGGAACATCCGATTGCGGAATCGCCCGCCGAAGGGGTTTATCGAGGACGGATCGGGCATGGTGAAAGTCACCACCGTGCAATCCCGCGACCGCGCCTCGCCGAAGATCGCGGCCAGGTCGGCCCGGATCCCGACAAAGTCGCAAGTGACCGACAGCAAGTCGTTGGCCCCGCCGAAGATCGAGAATAGATCGGGCTGCATCCTCATCGCCGCGGCGAACTGTGTGGTGCGGATCTCGCTCAGTTTCAGGCTGCGCACGCCCAGGTTGGCGTAGTCCAGCGGCTCGGCCTGGACGTTGGCGATGATCTCGGCCAGCCGGTCCGCCCAGCCGCGGTAGCCGCCATCGCCGTCGGGATCCTCGAGCCCTTCGGTGCTCGAGTCGCCGATCGCCACATAACGCCTGAAAGTCCTCACCTTCCGATTCTCGCGATTTGATTTCACCGTCGAAGAATCTCCGCGGCGTAGACGTGCGGTTCCACTCCCGCAGCGGCGGCATCGCGGCGCAGCAGTTGATGAGCTTGCTCAATGTCGTGGCCTTGAGCGACCAGCATCCCGATGGCGCGATTCAGGACCGTTAGTTCGGTTAGGCCAGTCAGCCCGGAGACGCGAGAGAGCAGTGGAAGATCAACGTCGAGCTCAATTGCTCTTCGCCGACCGTCCGCATGGATCCCTGGCTGATCAACCCCATCCACGGCCGGCGATGCCTGGTCAACGGGAACGCCCCCGAGGGCGTAACTCAGGTCGGCCGCGAGATCGGTGAATGCGCCAGAGGTGATGGCGAAGAAGACGGCTCGGCTCTCTGGATCGACCGCCGGCGAAACGATAGCGAGCGGGAGACGCAGTGACGTCCCGACCGGTGCCTCGTGACCGTCAGTGAAGGCGGTCAGCGTGACCGGCCACTGGGAGTCGACAATAGTCAGCCGAAGTCCGCAGTAGGTGGCGGCCGTCGCACGCAATGCCGCGGTCAGCGCCGCCAGCGTGTCATCGAGATCTTGATCATCTTGACCGATGCTGGTCGTCAGATCCTGAACATGCGCAAGTAATTCGGCAGGAAGATCCACACTCGCGCTCCGAAGAAGCGGATCCGCCCGCTTATCGTTTCTTGCATGAACTGGCTGGGCAAATCGCCGAGGCCACTGGCAGCGGCTGCGCGGACCGGGTAGTCAGATAGCCGCGTCGAGTTCGACTCTACGCTCGGATACCAACAACTCCTAATCAGGACGATTCTCGGCTTTGTCGGTTCCGGGCTCGCGCTCGAGCGACGGCCTTGTCCACGATCTGGCGGGCAACCTCGGCGAGCTTGCGATGCTCGTGCTGGCTCAGCGAACGCAGCCGCTCGAGGGCCTCATGCTCAGTAATGCCACTGCGACTCATCAGGATCCCGACAGCCCGGTCGATAACGCCGCGAAGTTCCAGAGCCGACTGCAGCTGGTTGGCCAGCCGTCGGGTCTGCGCGAGGACATGTGCATTGTGTACGGCGATCGCTGCTGGCACGGCGAAGACCTGGCCGAGTTCGCCTGCCCGGTCGTCAAAAACGTTCTTGCCGTGGGCGTAGACGTTCATCGCGCCGACCACGCCGTCGGGGGTGATCAACGGCAACGACACCACGCTATGTACGCCGAGCCGGGCGACCCGGCCGCCGAAACGCGGCCAGCGCGGATCTCCGCCGAGTGAGCCCGACATGACGGTCTGACCCTCACGGGCAGCACTGATGCAAGGGCCCTGGTCCATGCCGTACTGAATGTCGTCGACCTCGGAAACAAACGGGGCGGTCGCCACGATCGTGTCGGCCCTGTCCTGCTCGAGCAACGTCAACCCGGCGCCGTCGGCGCCCGGAATGGCCTGCACTGCATAGGTGGCGACCTGGGTCAGCAGGTCCTCCAGCGGAAGCCGGTCCGACGCCAACCGGGACAGGCCTTCCAGACTTTCGCGAAGGTCCTCATCTTCCGCGGACCGACGCTCAGCGACTTGCTCTACGGTCTCGCCCTGTACGTCGCGACCCGACGCCCCAACCTCGGCATTGTCGTCCGAATCCATGATCCTCTTCGATGCTCACAGCCACGGCCGGCTTCGGTTTAACGATTGTCGCTTAAAGCCTATCGCGGTGGTGCGACGCCGACGGTGACCTTCAAGCGGCGCTCACGCCGATTAGCTCGGCGTTCACGGGGTAGAATGTGTTCACTGCATGTCGCAGTCGGTCTGGGGCCTGAGTCGCCGTGTGTACGCTCGCCGCGGCTCCCGAAGCAATTCCGCTGTCGCCCGGACTCTTTCCGGGAAGTCCGCTAAGAACGGCACTCCCGTTATGACGTCTACCCTCAACCCCCCTGTATCGGCGATGGTCCCTGACTCAGCCACAAACGTCCGAGCCGTCAGCTCCTTTACGGCCCTGACGCGCCGCGTACACGAGCTGGATCTGATGCGCCGCCGCTACGGGTACTACTGGACCAAACTGGTCGGCGCGCTGGTCATTCTGGCCGCCTGGGTACTCGCCTTCATCTGGATCGGAGACAGCTGGTGGCAACTGATC
>JBKOZG010000414.1:0-19566 GCA_046725775.1 Actinomycetota bacterium
GGGAAGAGGAGGGACCGCTCTGCAGCCCGCAGGCTGTCCGTACCACGTGCGAGGCTGACCACCATGACGACCCAGTACTACACGGCCAGCAGCATCGACGGCTTCATAGCAGACCCGGAGAACTCGCTGGAATGGCTCTTCCAGTTCAGCGAACCGAGTGGGATGGAAGATCAATATCCGAAGTTCATCGCGGAAGTGGGGGCGATTGCGATGGGCTCGACGACCTACGAATGGATTGCCGATTACACCGGCTTCCTCACCGATCCGACCAAGTGGGAGTACGACCTCCCGACGTGGGTATTCAGCCGTCGCGAGTTGCCTCGGGTCGACGGCCCAGACATCCGCTTCGTCTCAGGCGATGTCGCGCCGGTTCATGAGGAGATGGTGCGAGCCGCAGAGGGCCGAAATGTCTGGCTGGTCGGCGGGGGTGATCTGGTGGGGCAGTTCCATGATCAGGGTCTGCTTGATGAGGTGATCATCGGTGTCGCGTCGGTGTTCCTAGGGGCTGGCGCGCCTTTGCTGCCACGAAGGATCGTGACGCCGCCTCTTCAGCTCCTTGAAGCCACCGCTTATGGCGCGGACTTCGCGATGCTCCGTTACGCCGTGCGGAAGGCCTCGGCGCTATGACGGGCGGTCCACTTCGCCGACTGCAGGAGCTCGCTGTCTGGCTTCGCTGAGGATAGGGGCATGTTCGCGAGCGACGAAGGAGGCGAATCTGTTTGGCCGTCCGCCAGAGTGCAATCAACTAGCGAAACCTGAGCAGCCGCAGGCTGTTGGTCACTACGAAGACTGAACTCAGCGCCATCGCTGCCGCCGCGATCATGGGATTCAGAAGGCCGATGGCAGCAAGCGGTAGGGCCACGACGTTGTATCCAAACGCCCACAAGAGGTTGCCGTAGATCGTGCGCAGCGTTGCCCGGGAGAGCCGGACCGCGTCCGCGGCCACCCGTAGATCTCCGCTGATCAAGGTCAGGTCGCTCGCGTGGATTGCCGCGTCGGTGCCGGTACCGAGTGCTATGCCAAGATTAGATTGAGCCAGCGCTGCCGCGTCGTTGACTCCGTCACCGACCATAGCCACGCGATGCCCAGCATCCTGCAGCCGGACCAGCTCGGCGACTTTCTCTTCCGGCAGTACGTTGGCGATCACGTCGTCGATGCCAACCTCGGCCGCGACCGCCCGAGCTGCGGCTTCATGATCACCAGTCAACAAGACCGGGCGCAGGTCCAGCCACCGCAGGTCGTGTACGGCTTCCGCGGAAGTCGGCTTGACCACATCGGCGACCGCAATCACGCCCCGGACTTGGCCACCCCATCCGACCACGACGGTAGTCCGTCCCTGCGCCTGCTCGACCGCGTACGATTCTCGCAGCTCTCGCGGAACCCGTAGCCCTTCCTCCTGGAGCAGCTCCAGCCGCCCCACAATCACCGACTTGTCAGAACCCAGTTGAGCTATAGCCGCACTGGTTTCTGACAACTCGGCGAGTACGCCGAGGCCGGGACGATTGTGGAGTTTGGTGACCGGATTCAGCGAGCCATGGGTGCGCGCGTTGTCGGCGATGGCTTTGGCGATTGGGTGTTCCGAGCCGGATTCGGCTGAGCCGGCCGCGTTGATGACCTCCGCTGTCGTGACCCCTGCGCCGGCTGTGACGGCGGCGACGGCCATCCGGCCTTCGGTGACCGTTCCGGTCTTGTCGAGCACGATGGTGTCGATCTGCCGGGCAGACTCCAGCACCTCAGGGCCTCTGATCACGATGCCCAGCTGGGCTCCCCGACCCGTGCCGACCAGCAAGGCGGTCGGTGTGGCCAGCCCCAGCGCGCACGGGCAAGCGATGATCAACACCGCTACCGCAGACGTCACCGCAAATGACAGACCTGATCCCTGGCCGATCCAGAAACCGAGGGTTGCGACCGCAAGCGCAATGACGATGGGTACGAACACGGCAGAGACTCGATCTGCCAGCCGCTGCACCGCTGCCTTACCGCTCTGCGCAGCCTCGACCATCCGTGCGACCTGTGCGAGCTGGGTGTCGGCGCCGACGCGCGTCGCCTCGACCACAAGCCTGCCATGGGTATTGACTGTGGCTCCGACCACAGCCTCGCCCGGTCCGACCTCGACTGGTACGGACTCGCCGGTCACCGTCGAGGCATCCAGAGCGCTATGTCCTGAGATGATCACGCCATCGGTTGCCACCCGTTCGCCGGGTCGGACCACGAATCTGTCGCCCACGTGCAGCTGGGAGATCTCAGTGACCGTCTCCCCACTGGCGCTGACGAGTGTGACCTCCGACGGCGCCAACTCGAGCAGTGCGCGCACTGCAGCGCCGGATCGGCGCTTGGCTTGTGCCTCCAGGTAGCGACCGAGCAGGATGAATGTCGTGATTCCTGCCGCGGCCTCAAGATAGAGGTTCGCCGTTGGGGCATGCCTGACCAATCGCAACTCAAACGGATGCGTGAAGCCAATCTCGCCTGCAGCCCCGAACAGCAGCGCGTACGCCGACCAGCCGAAAGCCACCAACGCACCGATGGAGATCAACGTGTCCATGGTCGCGTTGCCGCGCCGCAGATTCAGCAAGGTGGCCCGGTGGAACGGCCAAGCGCCCCAGGTGACTACTACGCCCGCAAGCGCGAACGACACCCATTGCCACCAGGGAAACTGCCACGCCGGAACCATGGCGATCATGATCACCGGCAGGCTCAGCACGGCGCAGATGATCAGCCGACGGCGCAGTTGGCGCAGTTCCACGTCCGGGTCGCGCGGGCTCTCGGCGGGCAGCGTGGCGTGGTAGCCGGTCTGCTCGATTGTCTGGATCAAAGTCTGGGCGGTGGTCCCTTTGCCGGCATGAACCGTGGCCTTCTCCGTCGCATAGTTGACGGTCGCGTTGACATCCTCGAGACGGTTGAGCTTCTTCTCAATCCTGGCGGCGCATGACGCGCAGGTCATGCCCTGAACGTCAAGCTCGATCGTCTGGACTGCGACATCGGTCAGCGTCATCGGGTCACCTGCACCGTAAAGGGAGCGAGATAGAGCTTGTCGCCCCGGTAGAACTCGACAAACAGCCGGTAACTCCCCCGACCCGACACGGCACCGAGAAAGTCCAACTGTGGCCCGGTGCCCGTTGAGTTCGAATGCATGTGCAGATAGCCGAGATCAGCCGGTCGAACCAGCACGCTATGGCCCATCTCGCCATGCGCGGGCTGCAGATCGGTCACCGGCTGACCATGATCGGTCACGGTGATTGCGGTGCCGCTATCGGCGCGCGTGCTGAGCTCGCCGGTGCGAGTAACACCCAGGTCATTGATCTGGACCTGATCAGCAGCCGGCGGAAGCGGTTCGGGGCGATAATCACCGCTGGTCGTGAAGTCGGTTGCCAAGGCGATCTCCCGATCAAGCGCCTTCGACTGGAAATGGATGATCACGTGCCATGGGCCAGGTGTGAGGTTGAGAATTCCCCACCAGGACGTGCCCTCACCCTGCTGCGGAGTGACGTGCTGGTATCCAGTGAGGTCACGCCGGAACGCGATTAGATGCAAATGCTCGCCAGCGTCCTCATCGAGCTCCGAGAGCACCTGCCCCCCCGGAGCGGTGACCGCGAACTCCACCAGCACGTCATTCCCCGGCTTCTGCGTGGGCTCCACGGCACGTACTGCGTAGCCCTCCACAGTGCTGGCTGGTGCCACCATCTCGGAGTTGTGCGTCGGCGCCGGAGTCAGCAGCGCTTGCGACTGGGTGCCAGCGAAGTACGAGACGCCGAAGACAACCACCAGTAGCGCCAGGAAGGCGACCAGTTTGGCGGGCGGATTCATGAACGGCAGGATCGAGCGGTAGGTAGTGTCCGGCTAGGCGGTTGCGACGCTGTAGCCCGCCTCGTCCACAGCGGCCTCGATGTTCTCGAATGGGATCTCGGCGTCGCTGATTACGACCAGTTGGCCGCTGTCGATATCGACCTTGACATCGGTTACTCCGCTGACAGCAGAGACCTCCTCGGTCACCGAACCCGCGCAGTGCTGGCAGTGCATTCCGGAGACGACGTACTCGCGAGTGACAGACATGGCATTTCCTTCGCTAGGTAGACAATGGCGGACTATGAACGAACCAGACGTGCAATGGCGCTCGAGGCTTCTTCGATCTTGCTGTCGGCCTCCGGCCCTCCTTCGGCCGCAGCGCGTACCACACAGTGGCTCAGGTGTTCTCCGAGAAGGCCGAGAGCGACGGATTGAAGCGCGCGCGTCATCGCGGATACCTGGGTCAGGATATCGATGCAGTACTGCTCCTCCTCGATCATCTTCTGCAGGCCACGGGCCTGCCCCTCGATGCGGCGCAGTCGTCTAAGGTAGTCGTCCTTGTTGGCAATGTAGCCGTGATGGCTCGCGTGATCAGGCATCGACGCTTCCTCTCCAGGTACCCCCTAAGGGTATATGGAACTGTCAAGTCGATCATGTCCCGCCCATGTGATGATGTGTGATCAAAGCCACCCCGATGGTTGCAATCTGTTTTCAACAGGTTGCGGATGAACCTGTGGGTAATACGTTCCGACCGGGGAAAATCCCAATGGCGTTGCCATGGTGCATCCGAGTCGTGAGATGGCCCAAAAATAACTTCCATCCACGCCTCAAATCGAGGCATTAGCCCTAGTCAACAGGTAGTTGGCCATCGGGACCAGATGCCGGTCCCCAGACCGATACCCAGGGTCTGCACAGTCCGACAGCGTGTCCCCCACAGCGCAGAATTTGTTATCCACATGCCCTGTGGATAACAGCCTGTTCAGGCTGGTGCCGGCGGCGTACGGTTTCCGCGTTGGCCTGTCTCGACGTCGCGCGTGTCCATGTCTGTGCATGTCACTACTCTTCCGAACACGTATTCGATTGGTGCTGAGACGGGTGTCCGAGGGGCTCGGGGGCCGTCCCAGCGGATCTGTAAGGAGCAAGGGTGAGTGTTGCCGAGGTGATGCCGCCCTACAGCGACGCGGCCCCTCGACTCTCCGACCGTACGCCGCCTCAGGACATGGAGGCCGAGCAGTGCGTGCTGGGTGCCATGCTGATGAGCAAGGACGCCATCGCCGACGTCGTTGAGGCGTTGCGTGGCGCCGACTTCTATCGTCCGGCGCACGAGCAGGTCTTCGCCGCCATCATCGACCTGTATGGGCGCGGCGAGCCGGCTGATGCGGTCACCGTCGCCGATGAGTTGGGCAAGCGAGGCGAGCTGCTGCGAATCGGCGGCGCGCCGTACCTGCACACCTTGCTGGCCAGCGTCCCGGTTGCCGCCAACGCCGGCTACTACGCCCAGATCGTGCACGAGAAGGCGATCCTGCGCCGCCTCGTCGACGCTTCAGTACGCATTGGACAGATGTCGTACGCGGCCGAGGGTGACGTCGATGACATCGTCGACCGGGCCCAGGCCGAGGTCTACTCCGTCAGCGAGCGAAGAGCGGCGGAGGACTACAAACCGCTCTCGGAGCTGATGCAACCCACCCTCGACGAGATGGAGGCCATCGAATCTCGCGGTGCTGGTCTGTCGGGTGTGCCGACCGGGTTCGCCGACCTCGATGAGCTGACCAACGGTCTGCATCCCGGACAGATGGTCATCGTGGCAGCTAGACCGGCAGTTGGGAAGTCGACCCTCGCATTGGATATTGCGCGATCCGCATCAATCAGGAACGGGCTAACGTCGGTGATCTTCAGCCTGGAGATGAGCCAGATCGAGATCACCATGCGCCTGCTCTCGGCCGAGGCGAGCATCCCGCTGTCACATATTCGTGGCGGTCGGATGAGTGACCAGGACTGGAATCGGGTGTCGGCGAAGATGGGCCAGGTCTCCGAGGCGCCGCTGTTCATCGATGATTCGCCCAACCTGACCATGATGGAGATTCGAGCGAAGGCTCGCCGCCTCAAGCAGCGGCACGACCTTAAGCTGGTGATCATCGACTACATCCAGCTGATGACATCAGGGAAGAGGGTCGAGTCCCGCCAACTCGAAGTCTCAGAATTCTCCCGGCAGCTCAAGCTGCTCGCCAAAGAGCTCGACGTGCCGGTCGTCGCTCTCTCCCAACTCAATCGCGGCCCGGAGCAGCGTACGGACAAGCGGCCAATGCTTTCTGATCTTCGCGAGAGCGGGAGCTTGGAGCAGGATGCCGATGTGGTGATCTTGCTGAACCGACCTGATCTTTATGACAGGGATTCCGATCGTGCCGGCGAGGCTGACTTCGACGTAGCCAAGCACCGCAATGGCCCAACAAAGATGATCACTGTGGCCTTCCAGGGTCACTACTCGCGCTTCACCGATATGCAGTTCTAGGAGAAGAGGACCCATGGCATACGTGACATCTGCCGACGGCACCTCGATCGCCTATCAGCGCGACGGCAGTGGACCAGCTGTGATCCTGATCGGTGGCGGGCTCGATGACGGCTCAGAAAACGCGCCGCTGGCACGAGAACTGGCAGGAAGCTTCACGGTGTACAACTTCGCTCGCCGAGGTCGGGGCGCCAGCGGCGATACTCAGCCCTACGCGCTCCAGCGGGAGATCGATGACATCGCAGCGATCGCCGCCCAGGGAGGCGGATCGATCAACCTATTCGGCGTCTCGTCAGGCGGCATGTTCGCACTCGAGGCGGCAGCGGCCGGGCTGCCGGTCGGCAGGCTGGCGGTGTACGAGGTGCCTTACGACACTGCAGCCGATGCAGTCGAACGCGCGCGGGAATACCGCGAGCAGCTCGGTGCGACACTCGCCGAGGGTCGCCGCGGCGACGCTCTTGTCCACTTCATGCGGCTGGCCGGTTCCTCGGAGAACGACATCGCGGACGCCATGGAGTCGCCGCATTGGCCGGGACTGAAGGATCTCGCCGACACGCTGGCCTACGACGCGGCATTGTACGGCCCGCCACCCCACGATCGCTTGGCGAGGATTACGCAGCCCACCCTGGTTGCAACCGGCGGCAGCAATGACTACTTCGAGCAGGCCGCGGACGCGGTCACGGCGATCATTGCGCATGCGGAGCGTCAAGTCATCGCCGGGCAGGGACACGTCGTCGATCCGAAAGTTATGGCTGCTGCGCTCACGCGATTCTTTAGCAGCTGATTGGTAGTTCAGGAGTCCCATGACACATGACGTGTCTTGGCCGGCGGCCAACCTGCGACGTTTGCAGCGGCACGCGCTACTCCCACCCGCGCCGCCAGGAACCGATCCCGCTGAGGTCGCAGCGACCATCTGTGGCGCTCACGCTCAGGTGCTGTCCGCGGCCGAGTTGTCGATCGCGCTGCGCATCGAGGGAGCCACCCGGACGACGGTTCGGAATGCGATGTGGGACGACCACGAGTTGATCAAGACCTACGGCCCGCGGGGGACGGTACACTTGCTCGCCGCTGATGATCTTCCGATGTGGATGGCTGCGCTGTCTGCGATCCCTGCGCACTCGCCTTTTCCGGATGATGTCCGCCTGACACCGAAACAGGCCGAGCAGATCGTCGATGCGATCGGTCAGGCGCTCGAAGATTCTGAACTAACCATCGATGAGCTGGACCGGGCCGTCGTGAACCTCGCCGGCGAGTGGGCCGGCGATCGGGTGATGCCTGCGTTTCAGGACCTATGGCCTCGCTGGCGGCAGGCCGTCGGCATCGCGGCCTACCGCGGCGTACTCTGCTTCGGCCCGAACAAAGGCCGCCGTGTGACCTACACGAATCCGCGCCGCTGGCTTCCAGGCTTCAAGCCCGCCTCCGAAGACCAGGCCATTGAAGCGGTCATTATGCGCTATTTGTATGCCTACGGCCCAGCGACACCGCAGCACTTTGCCCAATGGATCGGTGCCCCGGCCGCCTGGGCGGCTGAGCAATTCGAGCGGCACAGTCGGAAGCTGACCAAGATCAACTTCGCCGGTACAGAGGCATGGGTGGCTGGTGGCGACACAGGAATGCCTGACAATCAGGACGCCGACGGCAGCGTCTTGCTGCTGCCCTATTTCGATGCATACGCCGTTGGTAGCCACCCGCGATCCCGGCTCTTCCCTGGCAGTGCCGCTACACGTGCGCTCGCCCCCTCCGGCCAGGCAGGAAACTATCCGGTCCTGTTCATCGACGGCATTGTTGCTGGCGTCTGGCACAAGCGACACTCCGGCCGCCAGATTGAGGTAACCGTCGAGCCCCTCACTCGGCTTACTGCTGACCAGCGGCGAGCTCTGGAGCACCAGGTCGATCGAATTGGGGAGATTTTCGAGGGCAAGCCGCGGCTCACTGTCGGGACTGTCACCGCCGGCCCTCATGCTTAGCGGCTGCCGTCCAGCGGAGGGCTTGACATCTAGCTGGCCTAAACAGCTGGGGGCAGCGGTAGCTCGCGTAGCGGCCGGCCACCGTCGGTGAACAGACGACCCCCTGGCCGCAGCATCGCAGCGATGCGGGCCACCGCCAGCCGACCAGCCTCGGGATGGCGACCATCGAGGACGCCGACACGGATCGCGAAGGCAAGGTCGAACGGTTCCTCGGCTGGCAGCAACTCCAACTCCTCGACGCTGGCCTGGCGGAGGCTCATCCGGCCGGAAGCGATCTCCGCGGCTGCCTGCTGCCGCGCCTGCGCGATCGCCTTGGAGGAGCGGTCGACCGCGAGGATGTGGCCGGTCCCGAGCCGTGCGGCAACGGCGCGCGCCGCGGCTCCCGATCCACAGCCGATCTCGAGCACCCGCATGCCCGGGCGGATCGGCAACGCGTTCACGATTTCAGCCAGACGCGGTGAGAGGGTGCTCATAGGTGCGGGCGCTGTTCAGGGCTGGTCCAACGATTGGTGCAGCATATGGCCACGTTACTGCGCGGCCAACCTTCCGTACCTTTCGGCTGCTTCACCCTGGATCGGGTCGGGCCATTCCTGCAACGTTCCCGGGTCCGTCGCGCCCTCCGGGACCGTTTGGCAGTTTTCGGTTCCCCGTGGCACACAGACGCGTTGACTGGTCCGCGACGGGTAAGTCACCAAGCGAAACCAGCGTTGTATGGGCGCATCTTGAGGGAGATGAGGGGTGTGATGACAGGACACGTTGCGACTGCGCAGTGCGAGATCGATGCTCCACCGGAGGAGGTATGGCGGGCACTGACCGATCGCGAGCTCATCAAGCAATACATGTTCGGCTCAGAGGTGGAGTCGGATTGGAAGCCAGGCAGCCCGATCACCTGGCAGGGCGAGTTCGAGGGTCGCGCGTACGAGGACAAAGGGGAAATCGTTTCTTTCGAACCCGGTCGACTACTAGAAGTCACCCACTTCAGCCCGCTTACCGGCCAGGAGGATCGGCCGGAGAACTACCACCGGGTCCGTTACGACCTGCAGCCTACTGACGGCGGCACGAAGGTACGACTAACCCAGGACAACAACAGCACTGCCGAGGAGGCCGAGCACTCTGGAGCCAATTGGCAAATGATGCTCGACGGCCTGAAGAAAGTTGCCGAGCGACGCTGACCGCCCAGGCCCGATCAGCATCCATAGCTCAGCGCAAGACCTGGTAGCGCAGCAGCACATTTTGCGACCTTTCCCGACGGCGTACGTCGAGCAGCTCCAGCGCTGGGGCGGGGCCACCGAAGGCTAGAGTGCCGCCAGCCAGCCGCTGTAGCACCGATCATCAGGTACAGCTCGTTCACGAGCCCACGACGAGCACGACTTAGTCACCATTAGAGCGGAGCCGGATTTCCATCCTCGACATCCTGCGATGGCCCGAGCGGCTCGAGCATGATCACCGGGATCTGCCGCGGTGCCGCGCGACGGTGGTACGGCTCCCACCACGGATAGGCGGCGTGGCTGCGGATGAGATATCGCTGCCGTTCATCACCGGTCAGCTCGCGGGCACGCATCTCGACGGTGGAGCCCTCCCAGCTGATTACCGCCAGCGGGTGTGCCCGCAGGTTGTAATACCAACCGGGGTGCTGCGGGCGCCCGAAGTTGGAAGCGATCACGACTAGGCGATCGCCGTCGGGGAGCCCCAATATCGGGAGGGTACGTTGCTGGCCGCTGCGAGCTCCCGTGGTCGTCAACATCACAATCGGAAGGCCGGAGGCCCAGGCAGAGAGAGTGGTACGCCCCCGGGTGAGCCAGAAGAAACCGCTGTCGAGGCGAGGGAGCACCCGAGGCGGCAGCAAAGACATGGGGATGATTTCCGCAGCTTTACCGACCACGCGACGCCGCAGACCCTGGCGACGCTGCTCGAAGTCGATCATCTTCTCTTGATTTGATCACACCGATCGAACGGGCGGAGCTTGGCGCCGGGCTCGCGTGCCAGCGCGTAACCGGCGCTCCACCTCGACCACGGGAAAACAGCAGCCAGACGCAGTCCATTGGGTCCTGGAGAACCGACTCCGGTCAAGCTGGTGGGTGAGTCCGCAGCCAACGGGCGAAGTGCGGCACGGTAAACGCCAGCGTGCCTCGCTCGGCTGAGTACACCAGGCCCTTCTTGAGCAGAGCATCGCGTGCTGGCGATAGCGAGGAGGGCTTGCGGCCCAAGACATCTGCAACGTCAGTGGTGGAGACCGCTGTATCCTGCGCGAGCTCGGTGGTCAGGCCCGCCATGGCGCGCAGGTAGTCGCGCTCGGCCGGTGTCGCTCGCTCGTACCGGGAGCCGAAGAATCCCACGGCCAGCTCGGCCTCCGCTTCAGGGGCCGCGACCGCGACATCGGCGGCCATGATGGGCGAGCCGGGCGCATGGTCCCAGGCGGCCTTCCCGTACGCCTGCACAAAGTACGGGTACCCGCCTGAGGTGGCACCCATCGCCTCGAGCGCCCCTGCCGACCACGTGGCACCCTCGCGTTCGGCGGGTGCCAGTAACGCCCGCGCGACGCCGGCGGAGTCCAGGCGGTCGATCCTGACGTATCGGAACAGGCGCTCCGAATACGACTTCGAGGCTGACAAGACGCTGGGCAGATGCGGCAGCCCAGCGCCAACCACCATGAGCGGCGCGCTGGTCTGCGACAACTCGTGGCAGCCCGCGCACAGCGCCGAGACGTCCTCCGGCGTTAGGTCCTGCATTTCGTCAATGAATACCGCCACGCCGACGCCAATGTCGGCGGCCAGGCCGGCGACATCGGTGAGCAACTCCAGTAGGTCGATCTCCATGTCGCCGGAGTCGGCACGTCCGACACTCGGCGGCCCGTCGATCGCAGGCGTCCAACGCTCAATGAGTTTGCCGCCACGCGGATTGGTGCGCAGCCCGAACGCCTTCAGCGTGGCCAAGACCTGACTCACTCGATCTGGCGCCCGATGCCGTACCGACAGCTCGCGCACGGCTGCGTGTAACGCCCCCGTCAGGGGCCGCCGGAGGCTGGTGTCGGGCCGAGCCTCCACTTTTCCGGTGCCCCATCCGCGATCCAGCGCCTTGGACCGCAGCGCATTGAGCAGCACCGTCTTTCCCACCCCGCGCAGCCCGGTCAGCACCAGGCTGCGCTCTGGACGCCCCCGCTCCACACGTTCCAGCGCGACGTCGAACGCGGTCAGCTCCGCATCGCGGCCGGCAAGCTCGGGCGGACGCTGGCCGGCTCCAGGTGCGTACGGATTTCGGACCGGGTCCATGTCTCGGACAATATCAGCGCGTATAGCGCAGACCTTAGATTTCATTAGAGAGCACTCGACGTGTCGCAGCGCCTCTGCAACTTGATCATTGCAATGGAACCGACGGCGACGTCCTGATGGCTTGCGCGAGGACGAACAGCTGTCCAATCCCCTTCACTGACATCGGCCACGTGCCGCCACTTCGAACGCCCCGCCCTCGTCGGACGCGGTTTAGCGCAGCCCTAAGTTGGAAATGGTGACTATCGTCGAGTGCACTGTCCCCATATTCACTCTGGAGAAATTCATGAGCTTCATCAAGGGCCTTCTCAAGACCGCGGTCGCGGCCAAACTGATTCAGGTCGCTCAGCGAGAACTGTCCAAGCCGGAGAACCAGCAGAAGATCAAGGACGGCCTTCGCAGGCTGCAAGAGACCGCCAGATCGCGGCGCTGAGCTCTCTCGACTGGTCCTGCACGATCCGACTCGCCGCTGAGATTGGTGGCCTCTCCTACGCACAGAGCCACGAATGTGGCTGAATCGGGCGAATTGCGGCGCCATCTGTGGACTTGTTTTAGCAACGCGACACATCACGAGTCGGTTGCGACATCGTGCCACCGCAAGAGCTAGTCGCAGTTACTCGTAACACTCGGGTATCCATCCCAGGAACTGGGTATGCGCGTAGGCCTGCACTCGATTATCGTGAGACGGCTGAGACTGGTGGTACCAGTTGGACGCGGGTCGACCGCAGATCCCCGTGTCCGGGCCGATCACCAATCAACGCTGTCGAAGGAGAGGCCCATGGGCGCGGCGGGAGCGAAGTCTGGCAGTGCTTGGCACGCTTGCTCCCCGCCGCGTTCGTGGCAAGGGGCTGTGAGCTCTCTACGACCGTCCTTCGTTGATCATCACTGAGGCGCCCTCAGCGGGCAGTCAGAACGAGCGGACCATTGGAGGTAATGGCAACGGTGTGCTCAGCGTGTGCGCCTCGTGAGCCGTCCCGGCTCCGTAAGGTCCATCCGTCAGGATCGGTGTAGATCTTGTCGGTGCCCTGCAAGAACCACGGTTCGATCGCGATCACCAAGCCGGGCCGGAGCAGCAGCCCACGGCCACGCCGGCCGTTGTTAGGTACGTGGGGGTCGCCGTGCATGGTGCGGCCCACACCATGGCCGCCGAACTCGGTGTTGATCTTGTAGCCAGCCTGTGACCCGACGCGGGCGATCGCGAACGAGATGTCACCGATCTTGTTTCCAGGAACGGCGGCTTCAATGCCAGCGGCTAGGGCCGCCTCGGCAGTGGCGATCAACTGCTGATCTTGCGCCCGAGGCGAGCCGGCAATCACACTGATCGCCGAATCCGACACCCAGCCGTTTACTGATGCCGCAAAGTCGAGGCTGACCAGGTCGCCGTCAATAAGCTCGTAATCGTGCGGGAGCCCATGCAAGACCGCGTCATTCACCGAGGTGCACAACACCTTCCCAAATGGGCTGGCCCCGAAGGACGGGTGATAGTTGATGTAACAAGACTCCGCGCCATTATCCCGAATCATCTGGTGTGCCAACTCGTCGAGCTCCAGAAGGTTCACCCCGACATCGACCCGTGCGGTAAGCGCGCTCAATACCTCGGCGACGAACTCGCCGGCCGGTCTCATCTGCTTGATCTCGGCCGGTGTTCGATACTCGATCACGCTGCGATTCTGCCGTACGCCGTCCAACCGCACAGTCCGAGCATTAAGCCGCCGTGGGATGTGGACGCAAACGCTCTCGGACGCCGCCGCTTAGCCAGTAATTGAGTCCTCGTAGTCGCTGATCTCGGCAACCTTCGCACCGGACGGGGTGGTCGGGTCGAAGACATAGTCGAGCCATTCTCTGGCCAGCCTGCGGGCGAGCTGGAGGCCGATGACACGTTGGCCAAGAGTCAGGATCTGGCAGTCGTTGGACAGTATTGACCGCTCGACACTGAAGGAGTCGTGGGCAACCGTCGCGCGGATGCCGGGCACCTTGTTGGCGGCAATCGCGACCCCAATGCCGGTGCCACAGACCAGGATCGCGCGGTCCGCTTCGCCAGCCGCGATCTTCTTACCCGCCGCGATGGCCACCGACGGGTATGAGGACCCCTCAAGGTCTTCTGCGAACACGCCAAGATCGATGACCTCGACCCTGTCATCTGCTTGCATATCGGCGAAGATGCGGTCTTTATAGTCGAAGCCCGCGCTGTCGCTTCCGACCAAAAGCCGAATGGGACCGCTCATGTGGGTTGTCCTTCCTTGTCCAGAGACTCCGTCGCTCCTGAAGCGCCTGGTTCCGCATCGCCGAGCACCTCGCCGATCGCGGTGACGATCAGCCCGAGCGACACAGCGCCCGGGTCAGGCGTACCAACGCTGCGCTCCGCCAGCGGCCGCGCCCTGCCGATCTTGGGAATCAGCGATGCGGTCGCTTCCGCGGCGTTCCGGCAGGCATCCGCAGCTGAACGCCAGGCTTCGGAGATGGAGGCTCCGGCATTGACTTGATCGACCAGCGTATCGACGAATGGGAGCAGGGCGTCCAGCATGGTTTTGTCGCCGAGCTTGGCCTTGCTGAACCCCTTCAAGTGCTGAGCCGAACCTTGAACGGCGTCGGCCAGGCGCTGCGCCGTCACCGCCTCGGTGTTGCCGAGACCTTTGCCCACCCTCTCCAGAAGCAATCCCCACAAGATGCCGCTTGTGCCACCGGCCTTGTCGCTGAAGGCGTGGCCCGCCGCAGTCAGCACCGCCTCGATGCCACCTTGAGCCTCGTTCGCAGCGGCGGCGGCTGCCTTCGAGCCGCGGGACATGCCGATTCCATGATCACCGTCGCCTGCGATCGCATCGATCCGACCGAGGTACTCCTTGTTCTCCTCGACCGCCGCGTAAATGGCATCGACAGCCTTGCGAGCGATTGCAGCGGCCGCCATCGACTCCTCGCTTGCCTCCGCTGTCACCACTGGTGCGACATGGCTGGCAGCGGTGCGCCGGGTGGTGAACCGCTCGCTCGTCACGGCAGCGCCGCGCCGGAACACTGGCGTTTCCGCCGGCGCGACCCAGTAGCCTTCAAGCTCGTCATCGAGCCAAGTGACCGACAGCGAGCAGCCTGCCATATCGAGGCTGGTAACCAGCTCGCCGACCTCGGGAGACACTTGCACGACGCCCTCCGCGTCAAGGAGTTCGTTGACGTGGCCGTACAAGACGAACAGTTCCTCATACTTGGTGGCGCCAAGTCCGTTGACGAGTACGGCAGCCCGTCCGCTGGCATCCTCTGGGCGTTCGGCTAGAACGGTTTCAACGAGCTTGGCAGCCAGGTCCTCGGCCGGCATCCACGGTGCAGAGGTAATTCCAGGCTCGCCGTGGATGCCAAGCCCGAACTCCATGTGGCCCTCGTCGACGGTAAAAAGCGGCTTATCGGCACCGGGAAGTGTGCACCCGTGGAAGGCGACGCCGAAGGAGTACGTCGCGGCATTGGCCGCGCGCATCACGCGCTCGACTTCATCGAGGTTCGCACCGTTCTCTGCCGCTGCCGCCGCGATCTTGTACACGGTGAAGGTGCCCGCGATACCGCGCCGTTTTTGCTGCTCCTCACGGCTCGCCGATGCGACATCGTCGGTCACGTACACGATCCTGGTGTCGATCCCTTCGCTAACCAGCCGTTCGGCGGCGACACCGAAGTTCAGCCGGTCACCGGCGTAGTTGCCGAATCCCAGCACGACCCCCGCGCCACCGTCCGCCGCCTTGGCCACCCGATAGACCTGCTCTGCGGATGGTGATGCAAACACGTCACCGAGCACGGCTCCGTCAGCGAAGCCGGTCCCCACCACGCCGTTGTAGGAAGGGAAGTGGCCGGAGCCGCCGCCTATCACCAGACTGACCTTCCCCTCCAGCGGCCCGTCCGCCCGGACGAAGCCGGAGGCGCCTGCGACGCGCTGCACGTATTGCGGGTACGCCGCGGCGAAGCCCTCGAGCACGTCACTCCTGAACTCGGCGGGGTCGTTGAACAGATGCGTCATGGGGAGCCTCCAGGAGGATGTGACGTTGAGCCAGCGGGAATTGGCCTTAACTGAGCTCTGTCAGAGGGACGTTTCTCTGAAGCGGTCGATGCTGGCGCGGCTGCGAAAACAGCTGGATGCGATGGCGCCATGATGACGACCCGCGCGGACATCATTCACCCAATCACGGGATGAGCGAGACCTTGATTGATTCCTTGCCGCTGGCGACCAGGTCGAGGCCCTTCTGGAAGTCGGCCAGTGGCACCTGATGCGTGCAGATCTTGTCCATAGGGAGCCGTTGGGACTCGAGCATCCGGATGGCGGCAGGCCAGCAGTCTGGGCCCAGGTGGGCGCCGCGTACGTCGAGTTCCTTGTCGTCGCTGATGATCGACCAGTCAACGCTGACGTCGCTGCCGAAGACGCTGTACTCGACATAGGTGCCGAGCTTGCGCAGTAGGTTCAGACCCTGGGCGACGGCGGAGGGATGTCCGCTCCCCTCGAGGTAGACGTCAGCCCCATAGCCGCCGGTCATGTCCTTGACCTTCGTTACCGCGTCCTCCGACCCGATGTTGATAATCACGTCGGCGCCGCATTCCTTGGCGATTTCCAGCTTGTCCTGTGCCATGTCGAGGGCGACGACCATTTTGGGGTTCTTGGATTTCGCGCCAGCGATCATGCCGAGGCCGATTGGGCCGCAGCCCGCGACGACGACGACATCGTCGAACTTGATGTCGCCCCGCTCCACGCCGTGCAGCGCGCAAGATAGTGGCTCGGTGAAGGCAGCGTGTGCCGGCGGTAGGTCGGGAGAGATCTTGTAGACCAGAGCGTCTTTGTTGTAGATCATGTACTCGGCCATGCCGCCCGGCGTGCGGCGCTTGAAGCCGAACATGTCGTGTGGTGCGCACATCCAGTACTCGCCGTTCAGGCAGTAGCGACACTTCCAACAGGGCACGATCTGCTCTGCGACAACTCGGTCGCCAACCGCGATTCCCCACCGAGATGCCGCGGCGTCATCAAGCTGAACAACAGCTCCAACGAATTCGTGGCCCGGAATGACCTCGGTCTCGGCCCATGCTGGGCGGTTTGCGTCTCCCCAGAACTTCGCGGCACCGTGGTAGCACTTCAGGTCGCTGGCACAGATGCCGGTTGCCTCAACTTTGATCAAGGCCTCACCTGGTCCCGGCCTCGGCACCGCGACCTCTTCCAGCTGGTAATTCCCAGGGCCGTGGCAGATAACCGCCTGCATCATATCGGGGACCTGGTTGACCTGATCGGCCGGGGAATCGGACATACGAGCCTCCTGCTCCGTCGCGAGGTAGTGAGAGCGCACTCATCGTGCGAGCTGCCGCCCCACCAAGTCGGGGCACTACCTCAGCACCATAGCCGGACCCTCTACATGCTGGCTTCCATGGGCGCCGCCGTCCCCCTCTTGCCGACTCGTCAGAATCCAGTTGAGCTATAGATCAACTGGATTCTGACAAGTCGGAGGATGGCGGATGAAGATCGTGGTGACCGGAGGCCGAGGTCGGCTCGGCACCGAGGTAGTCCGCCGGCTCGAAGCTCGTGGGGCGACTGTGACCTCGGCAAGCCGCCGGACCGGTGTTGATCTTGCTACTGGGGCAGGGCTCGAGGCGGCGCTGCAAGGCGCCGAATGCGTAGTCCATGCAGCCGTCCATCGGTGGCGTCATCGCACAGTCAATCTGGGCGGCACGCACCGGTTGATCAATGTCCTGGCCGATCGGCCAGCGCCGCCGAATGTCATCTACGTCTCGATTGTCGGCTGCGACCGCAGCCCTTTTCGGTTTTACCGCGCGAAGTACGCCAGTGAGCTGGCACTGCAGCGCAGCAAGCTCCCGGTCACGGTGGCTCGGGCTACGCAATTCCACGCCCTGGTCGCGACAGTTGCTCGGTTAGCAACGCTCGGTCCGGTGGGGTTCGTGCCCAGGGGCATGTTATTTCAGCCGTGTGACCACCGCTGGGTTGCCGCGGAGATCGTCGACATGGCACTCGGGGCGGCACCGTCGGGCTACTACCGGGCTGCTGATCTGGCTGGACCGGAACGTCTCAGCCTCGCCGACGCAGCGGCGCTCATCCGTGCCAAGGAAGGAAAGCCCGCGACGCGGCTGATCACCTTTCCGCCAATCGGTGGCACCCTGCGGGCATACGAGGCCGGGGCCCACCTCCCCGGTCCCGATACGAAGATCGGTGGCTCAACCTTCGGTGAATTTCTGGATGGCAGCTCGGACTGAAAGGGCTCGGGTCAGACAGTGAGGGCTTTGAGCTCGGCGAGCAGCTTGCCCATGGTGTCCTTGGCGTCGCCAAAGAGCAATGTGGTGGTCGGCTCGTATAGGAGCTCGTTCTCAATGCCAGCGAAGCCCGGTCGCATGGAACGCTTCATAAAAACGACCTGGCGTGCCTGATTGGCATGCAGAATCGGCATGCCGTAGATCGGAGCGCCGGGCGTGGTCTCGGCCGCCGGATTGACCACATCGTTTGCGCCAACGACCAGCGCCACGTCAGCCTGCTTAAACTCCGGATCGATCTCGTCCATCTCCTTGAGCTGCTCGTACGGAACCTGAGCCTCGGCAAGTAGCACGTTCATGTGCCCAGGCATCCGGCCGGCGACTGGATGGATGGCGTAATCGACGCGCGCCCCGCGTTCCATCAACAGGTCGGCGAGCTGGCGCAGCGTGTGCTGCGCCTGCGCGACTGCGAGTCCATAGCCCGGGACGATGATCACGCGTTGCGCGTACGCGAGCAGTATCGCCACATCGGCTGGTCCCGCCGATTTCACCGGTCGATCACTGACGGTGGTGGCGCCGAGCGTCGACCCACCCTTGAGCGCGCCGAAGAGTATGTTGATCACCGACCGGCCCATAGCGTTCGCCATCAAGCGGGTAAGCAAGGTGCCGGCGGAGCCAACCAGGGTACCGGCGACCAGCAGAAGGATGTTCTCAAGCAAGTAGCCACTGGCAGCGACGGTCAGCCCGGTAAACGCATTCAACAGCGAGATCACGATCGGCACGTCGGCACCGCCAACGGGCAGCACTAACAGGATGCCCAGTCCGGCCCCGACGGCCGCGAGCAGCAGCGCGAACAGCATGCTCGGGGCGAGAACCAGACCAACGCTAAAGCCCACCGCGGCCAGCAAGCCCAGCCCGTACAAGATCGGGTACCCGCGGAAGACCACGGGTCTCGTGGTCATCAACTCTTGCAGCTTAAGGAAGGTGACCACGGAGCCAGCGAAGCTCACCGAGCCAACCACGATCGTGAAGGCGGCGGCGATCAGGTCGAGGAGCTGCGGCGAACTAGCGCCGAGCTCGGTCAGCTCGATGATCGCCACAATTGCGGCTGCGCCACCTCCTACACCGTTGAACAACGCCACCAGCTGCGGCATCTGGGTCATCTGGACGCGATACGCGCCGAGCACGCCGATTGCCGTTCCGGCTGCGATGGCTGCCAAGATCGGCAGCAGATGGTCGACGTCGGAAGCCAGAAAGACGATCACGCACGCCAAAACCGCGCCAGTCGCGCCGATCAGGTTGCCGCGGCGCGCGGTTTTCGGTGAGGACAACCCCTTAAGCGCAACGATGAAACAGATCGCGGCCGCTAGGTAGCCCAGCTGCGACCAGGCTGGTGTCACTTGTCTAGCTCCCGGCGTACGGACTTCTCGAGCTCCCGGCGGGGACGGGAAAACATGATCAACATCCGGTCAGTGACCACGAAACCGCCGACCATGTTGATCGAGGCCAAGAGCACGGCAACCAGACCCAAGACCAGAATGGGTGTCGACTGAGCGGTTCCGGCCACCAGAATCGCGCCGACCAAGATCACACCATGGATCGCATTGGCACCAGACATCAGCGGAGTGTGCAAGGTAGCGGACACCTTGGAGATCACTTCCACGCCGACGAAGATGGCCAGTACGAAGATCGTCAACCAGATGATCGGTTCAGTGCTCAATTGCTCGCTCCGCTCGCTGGGTTCAATTGCTCGCTCCGCTCGCTGCGGTTCAATTGCTCGCTCCGCTCGCTGCGGTTCAATTGCTCGCTCCGCTCGCTGGGTTCAATTGCT
>JBKOZG010000029.1:0-13004 GCA_046725775.1 Actinomycetota bacterium
ATCTACTCGTTGGCCTGGTGAGCTGGTCGACGCGCTGATTCTCAGATCTTGTCCCTGGTGAAGACGCAGAATTCGTTGCCCTCAGGATCGGCCAGCACGTCCCAGCCGATCTCATCGTCATGTTTACGGATCAGGCGGGCACCTGCGGCGAGGAGGTCATCGGTCTCACCCCACACATCCCAGTGCATGCGATTCTTTACGGTCTTAGGCTCAGGAACCCATTGGAAGACCATCGCCCAGGGCATGCCCGAAGCTTGATCGATCCAGGAGAAGGCTCGGTCCTGATCATGACAGGCGGTCGCGGCATAGCGCTCGGCCCACCAGGATGCGATCGAGACGGGGTCCGCAGCGTCGACGACGACCTCGTACACGCGATAATCGGGCAACGATTCGGGCTCGCGCACGAAGGCACACAGCTCGCCGCCCTCGGGATCGGCCAGCACGGTCCACGATTGCCTGTCATCGATGATCACCGCGCCAAGATCAATCAGTTCAGTGACAGCCGACACATCGACGTCGAGGTGGACGCGCTGCTTGACCGTCCTCGGCTCGGGCACCTTGTTAACCCAAAGGGTGTGCTCGGGGACATTGTCAGCCAGCCTGAAGCCGGTGCCATTCGGCTCGGCGCGAAGCCCGAGCGCCGACGCCAAAAAGTTCGCGAGCACTTCCGGATTGACGGCGTCGATGCAGAGATCCTTGAAGCTGATCCCATTCGCTGCAGCCATGACCCGACCTTAGCTGACGTGATCATCGGAGTTGGATCATGACACCTTCGGCGTGGAGCGGCCAACGACGGGCGACGCCCCAGCCGTCCGCGGGTCGATTGGGAGCTGCTCCCGCAATGCCGACGCTCGCACCTCCGCAGGTTCATTGGGAGCTGCTCGCGCGATGCCGACGCTCGCACCTCCGCGGATGTCGCCCCAGCCTGTGATAATCGGAGGCGTGGCAGCGAGTTCAACCTCGGTCTTCACCTCACGCATCCGGGGCCTGCCAGTCCTCGACAGCGCAGGGGATCAGGTAGGAAAGGTCCGCGATGTTGTGGTGCAGCGCCGAGCCGGCGGCCGGGCCCCCAGAGTAAAGGGGCTCGTGGTCGAGCTGTTTGCACGCCACCGGATCTTCATGCCTATGGAACGGGTGCACAGCATCGACGGGTTTGCGGTGGTTATCTCCGGTGTGGTCAACACCCGTCGCTTCGAACGGCGCGAATCTGAGATGTTGGTGATCGACGATCTTTTTGACCGGACCGTGGAACGCACCGACCATCCAGGTCCTTCGGTGATCTTCGACGTGGCCATGCAAGCCGTGCGCTCGCACGACTGGGAGCTGTCGCAGGTGGCACTCCGGGAAGCCGGAAGCCGGCGCCGGTTCGGTAGGCGAGGTCACGTCACCATCGTTGACTGGTCCACGATCGCGCTTCTGGGCTCTGATCGAGTTCAGGGTACCGACCAGCTGCTGGCCCAGATGGAAGACATGAAAGCCGCCGATATCGCCCGGGAACTGCACGAGATGTCGCGCGAGAGACGAGCCGAGGTTGCCTCTGCACTCGATGATCACAAGTTGGCCGACGCGTTAGAGGAATTACCTGAAGACGAACAGGTTCAGTTGATCTCCGAGCTCGACACCGAGCGTGCCGCGGACATCTTGGAGGAAATGGATCCAGATGATGCCGCTGATTTGATCGCCGAATTGGCGCCCGAGATGGCCGAGGTGCTGCTCGCGCGCATGGAACCCGAGGAGGCGAAGGATGTTCGGCGCCTGTTGAGCTACGCCGAGTCCACCGCCGGCGGGATGATGACACCCGAACCGGTGATCTTGCCGCCCGATGCGACGGTGGCCGAAGCCCTCGCTCGGATTCGCGAGGCAGAGCTGACTCCTGCTTTGGCGTGCATGGTTTACGTCTGCCGGCCGCCGCTGGACACACCGACCGGTCGCTTCGTTGGCGCCGTGCATTTCCAGCGGCTACTCCGGGAGCCCCCGTCAACACTCGTCTCGGCCCTGATCGACAGTGAACTGGAGACGCTCACCGACCAAGCGAACCTGCACGAAGTAAGCCGCTACTTCGCGACGTACAACCTGGTGAACGCGCCTGTTGTGGATGCGGATCATCGGTTGATCGGTGCGATCACGGTGGACGACGTGCTTGATCACATGTTGCCTGAAGACTGGCGTGGCATCGAACTCGACGCGGTATCGGCGCACAAGCCGCCCGACGCAGGAGTGATGGCGCGTGGCTAGAGCAGTTCGGGAGGCCGAGCGGCTGGACATGCCGGGCCGCCGCAGGCGGTCAACGATTCCGACGATCAAGGTGGACCGGGACGCCTTCGGCAAGTTTGCCGAGGCCTTCGCACGGTTTATGGGCACCGCTCGCTTTCTCTTCGGGATGACGGTGGTGATCATCCTTTGGCTGCTGTGGAACGTGGCGCTCGGTCCGCCTCAGCTGCGCTTCGACCCCTTCCCGTTCATTTTCTTGACTCTCGTTTTGTCACTGCAGGCCTCGTACGCGGCTCCGCTCATCTTGCTCGCCCAGAACCGCCAGGAGGCGCGGGACCGCGTCGCCTTGGAACGCGACCGTGAGCAGGCGGCCCAAAGCCGAGCCGACATGGACTTCCTGGCGCGCGAGATTGCCGGCCTGCGGATGTCGGTTGGCGAGTTGGCCACGCGCGACTACCTTCGCTCAGAGCTGAGGGCTGAGCTACGCGCCATCCTCGCTGAGCTGGAGAATGAAGACGTCGCCTGAGCACGCTCATGTCGAGCCTGTACCCAGAGTCTTCACGCTGTACATCGCCTGCACGCCCGTCTTCAGCGCGAACATCCCAGGCAGCGTGGGATGTTCGCCGACAAGTCGCCGCCTGAAGCGATACGCGACCTCACCTACGCTGGGGGCATGTCCGACTCGCAATCCAACGCCGGATTCCACAATGTCCGCCGTTGAGCATCCCTTGGTGCCTCAGATCCGTACGGCACTGCATCACGTGAACGATCCTGAGATTCGCCGGCCCATCACCGATCTCGGCATGGTCGACGGCATCGAGGTGGACGCCGCAGGTCGGGTTGGGGTACGAATCCTGCTGACGGTCGCCGGCTGCCCGCTACGCGACACGCTCAACCGGGATGTCACCGCTGCGGTACTCGGCGTGCCTGGGGTTTCGGCGGTCAACGTTGAGCTGGGCGTGATGTCGGATGAGCAGCGCGTTGCACTGCGCGAGTTGCTCAAAGCTGGGCAGGCCGACCGCGAAATTCCGTTTGCCCGGCCGGATTCGCTCACCCAGGTGATCGCGGTCGCCTCCGGCAAGGGTGGCGTTGGAAAGTCGTCAGTCACTGTGAACCTCGCTAAGGCGCTGGCAGCCCATGGTCGTAACGTCGGGGTTCTCGATGCCGATATCTACGGTCATTCGGTACCCGCGATGCTTGGCATCGCGGATTCGCGACCCACCGCGGTCGAGGACATGATCATGCCGGTGCCGGCCGATGGGCTCAGGGTCATCTCCATCGGCATGCTTAAGCCGCGTCGTGACCAGGTAGTGGCCTGGCGTGGACCGATCCTGGACCGCGCGCTCAACCAGATGCTGGCCGACGTTTATTGGGGAGACCTTGACTTCTTGCTTATCGACCTTCCACCGGGCACGGGCGACGTCGCAATCTCACTAGGCCAAAAGCTGCCCAACGCTGAGGTCTTGGTAATCACCACCCCTCAGGCCGCTGCCGCAGAGGTGGCTGAGCGTGCCGGCACCATGGCGTCGATGATGAACCAGCGAGTGATCGGTGTTGTGGAGAACATGTCGCATCTGGTAACCACATGTCCCCACTGCGGCGAAGTAAACACCCACCACGTCTTCGGTACCGGCGGCGGCGCAGAAGTAGCGGGGACGCTCAGCACCCGACTCGGCTATCCGGTCACTCTCCTCGCACAGATACCGCTCGATCCGCAGCTTCGTGCGTCGGGCGACGCCGGCGTACCGCTCGTCGAGACCGCCCCCGACGAGCCCGCGGCACGCGCCCTCAACGCACTGGCCGATACATTCATCAAACGCGGCCGTGGGCTGCTCGGCAAGCAGCTCGGCCTTATACCCGCCGGTCGCTGAACCTTAACGATCAGGTCGCCTCGAGATCGAAAGGTGTTGCACCCCGGGCCGGGCTCACGCCAGCCACGACGTCCTGTGGACCTCCTGGGCTGCGATCCTTGGCGATCGCATTGGAGAAGTCCGCAGACGAGCTTTTGATGGTCTTGCCAACGTCGGTCACCTCGGACTTCACATCCGCGATGATCGGCTCGACGTCTTCCAGAAGGTGCTTCTGTACGAATGTCTTGGGATTCAGATCGCGAAAATCAAGGTTCTCGAATTCCGGTCCCAACTCTTTGCTCAGTTGCTGCTGGGCCGATCCGGCCACGGTCCGCAGGTAGCGCAGGAGCCGGGCAGCCTTGCGAGCGAGGTCTGGCAGCCGCTCCGGGCCGAATAGGATGACCGCGAGCACCAGCAACAGCAGGAACTCGGGGCCATTGATGTCCAGCAGCAAGGGCACCATGTTCAGCCCTCCTTGCCGCCGAGGGTGACATGGACTTGGCCCCGTGACGAACCGCGCACGTAGTCCAAGACCACAACATCGCCAGGTCGCCGGGTGCGGATTGTCACGATCAACTCCTCCATACCGCCATCGACCGGCTCCCCATCGATGCCGGTGATCACATCACGCGCCCGCAGTCCCGCCTTGGCGGCAGGACCTTGAGGGTCGATCTCGGTCAGCTCGACACCCGAAGAGCGGTCTTGCACATTGGCCCCGATCACCGGGTAGGTCGCCTTACCGTTCTTGATCAACAAGTCTGCGACCGTGGCGGCCTGGTTGATCGGGATAGCGAAGCCGAGCCCGATATTGCGGCTCGCTGCGAATGTCAGAATCGCTGAGTTGACCCCGATCACTCGGGCGCCCGCATCCACCAGAGGGCCGCCTGAGTTGCCCGGATTGATCGAGGCGTCGGTCTGGATGGCGTTGATGTACGCGGTCGGGGAATCGGCCGCAGCGCCCTCGGATACCATCACTGGACGGTTCTGCGCCGAAATGATGCCCTGTGTGACCGTCCCAGGCAGCCCGAGCGGCGAACCTACCGCGATCACCGGCTCTCCGATGTGGACCTGGTCGGAATCGCCGAGCTCAAGTGGGTTCAGCGACCCCGCCCCGTTCACCTTGATCACTGCAAGATCGTAGGAAGGGCTGCGGCCCACCAGGACGGCGTTGTGTCGGCGGCCGTCTGAGAAGACGACACGGATCCGCGACCCGTTGGCGGCTTCGGCGACCACATGGTTGTTGGTGACGATGCGGCCCTCTCTGTCGATCACGAACCCGGATCCTGTCCCCCGACCGACCTGGATCATCACCGTTGCCGGCAGCACGCGTTGCGCAACCTCCACAGTGTTGGCACTTCCCGGCGGCGGTGGAACCGGGGTACGCGTCACGCCGGCATTGGTCGGCGCTGACGGGGTAGCTGTGGTCGCCGATGACTCGGTCCGCCTGGCGAGGGTCGCGCCGCCATAGCCCGCAGCGCCGCCGATCACAAGTGCAGTCAGCGCGGCCACCGCAACGACGGCGGCCGAACGCGGACGACCGCGACCAGTTTGCCCCGCAGGGTGGATCGCCGTCGGCGCTGCAGAAGTCGCTCCATCCGGCGGGGCTTCGGCCACTGAGGGCTGGCCAATTGGCGGTGGCCAGGTGGCGTCCTGGGGCGCGAATCCAGGACCCAGTTGGGCAAAGCCATGGGCGCCTGGCGGCGGCTGAGGTGGCTCGCCGAAAGGACCGAAGTACCGCGAGTCAGACGGTTCGCCTGAGGCGTGACCCGTCGGACGGTCCTCATCCACCACGCGCTAACCCTTCACGTCAGCCAGAATCCTCGCCCACCCAGCTTCGATGCGGTCAAGCGTAGTCTGCGGCATCGCGTGTACATGAGGAAGCGACTCGACGGCCTCAGCAAGCAAGGCGGGACTGCCATCGGTCACGACGGTGAGGACCATCTCAGCTGACTGCCAGGTCGCAACACTCGAGGCGCCACGACGCACGTGGGCTCCCAGCACGGCGTCCCACTGGGACCCTTCCGGCGCAGCGCTGAGCTGGCCCCGCTGCTGGAAGACGCTCACCGTGTTGAGCCCGTCACTGTAGACCAGATGCACGATGTCCGGATTAGTGGCCCGGTCGCTACGGATCCGCACCAGCGACAAACCCGCGAGCTCGCGCACACAGGACCATCCCGAGGCCTTCAGCTCGGCCGCCGATGAGAGGGTGAGGGAGGTGCTGGTCCGCGGGACTGCCAACTTCGGCGGCAGATGTTCGAGGATGCTCCCCCCATGGCTGACCGAGACGGCGGTGAATCCGAACGAGAGGTCGACTGATCCACTCCTGTCGTAGGTCTCCTGCCAGAGCACGATGCCAGTGGCGTCATCGATCCACCAGCGAGCGGCCGCGGAGGAACTACCCTCCAGCGTTGCAGTCACCACGGAGGCGCTGCGGCCGGCAACATTTGCGCCACCTGTCCCGCTGAGGTCGTAGTTGCGTTGGAGCAGGTCCAGCAGCTCGTCGTCGACGACTCGGGAGGAGATATGCGCCGACGTGAATGCTCTGAGCAGCTGCTGGCCTCTCTGGCTGTTGACCCGCACCTGAGTGCCCTGACGCGCGCGCGCCTCCACATCGACTTGCGCAACGATGGTCCTACCGGCCCGGTATGCCAGAAATGATTGGCGGCCGGAGTAGCTCACGGAATCCCCGGCATTAGCAGCTCTCTGCATCATGGCTTGTGCCTGCGCCGGGGTCAGCGTCGCCCCCGCGGCGGCCGAGGGACCCTGCGGCCGCAGTGAAATGCTGGCGGAGAGCTTCCCCGCGTCGGCCACCATGACCGCATTGAGTACGTCGCTGGCTAGCGGGAATTGTCCGAGGCTTGACGTGAAGGCAGCCTGGGCCTCACCGGTTGGATCACCAATTGCGGCTAGCCTTGGCGCTGCGGCGTATCCGATCACCCCGATCGCCGTCACGGTGGCTCCGAGGGCCATCGCGGCGGCGGCGATTCGCAACTTCACGATCCGGCGGTGGCTCGGCAGACCACCGGTTCGGGAGGCATGTGGTGGTTGGATTCGGCGGAACGGTCGAGTCCACAAGGGTGCGATCGATTCCGGACCTGCGATCGACACCAGGCGGGAGGAGAGGTCGCTGGGTGCGAGGCCGGGTTCATCCCTGGACTGCTTGAGAAGCGTGCGTACGGCCCGCAGATCCTCGACGTCTTGTCGGCAATGAGCGCAGTCAACAAGGTGGCTCAGTAGGCGTTCTCTGTCGGGGTAGTCCAGCGCCCCGTCAACGAACGCTGATCGCAATTCCGCCAGATCAGCGCAGGGCGCTTTCCTCACGCCGACCTCGCAGGCTCCAGACTTCGCAGTTTGGGGCTGACACTGTTGGGGGTGTCGCCCGCCTCTACCTCGACGCCGAGGTATCGCAACCGCTCGCCGGTCGGTCGACGGTGCGCGAGGGCGGTCCGCAGTTGCGCCCGGCCGCGGTGAATGCGGCTGCGGACGGTTCCGATCTTGATGTCAAGGACCTCGCTGATCTCCTCGTAGCTGAGGCACTCGATGTCACACAACACCACGGCGGCCCGGAACTCCGGTGGTAGGGCCGAGAGCGCTGCCGCCACATCGTGATCAAGGTCGGCGTCGGCCAGCTGATCTGATGGATTCGGCCAGGCACTGGGCAGGCGCTCAGCTGAGCCTTCAGCTAGCCCGTCAAAGCGGATCTTCTGACGCCGCCGCGCGCCATCGAGGAATAGGTTGGTTGTGATGCGGTGAAGCCAGCCCTCGAACGTCCCAGGCTGGAACCGGTGGAGCGAGCGGAACACACGGACAAAGACGTCCTGGGTGAGGTCCTCGGCGTCATGCGGATTGCCGGTCAGCCGATAAGCCAGCCGGTAAACACGAGCGCCGTGGTCGCGTACCAGCTCTTCCCAGGTCGGCGGAGTCCAAGACTCCTCAGATTTTGCCGGCGGGTTCGCGGATGAAGGCGGCTGCCAATCCTGAGGATCAGGAGCGGGCCACTGCGCCATCGGTTCGACCTTCCCACGGTGTCTGGCACGAGCAAGCAGGTTCAGCCTGAACGGCCCATTGTTGCTTGTCATCCTGGCAATGCCCTGAGCGAACCCTGGCATTTGGCTGTGCACGATCGTGTCCTCGCTCACACCTGACCAACGGGGCGAAGTGCGGACACGTTCCGGGCCTGATTCTCTCCCCCTTAGTGGCGATCCCAAAGCCGCTGTCGACAGCCGGGGACATCAGTCGGTCGAGACTGACTCGCCCGCCGGTAGGCCTGCAGCAGCGAAAGCGGACCGCAAAGCCTCGACCTCTGCGGGGGTCGCCTCAATCAGCGGAGACCTCAGCCCTCCGGCGTCATGGCCGAGCAGCTTGAGGCCTGCCTTGACCAGAATGCAGCCTTGGGTTGCGAAGATTCCGGTGTAAATCGGCAACAGCTGTTGATGGAGACGAAGCGCCCTGGCTACGTCGCCGGCCAGGTACGCCTCGATCAGCTGCTTGGTCCCGACACCGCTGAAGTGAGTTGAGGTTCCCACCACTCCTACGGCGCCGACCGACAACAACGGCAGCGTCATGGCGTCGTCACCGGAGTAGTACGCGAGCTCGCTCTGCGCAATAACACTCGCCGAGGCCACAAGATCACCTTTTGCATCCTTGACAGCGACGATGCCCGGATCTTCGGCCAGTCGCAGCATGGTGTCGGTAGCAATGGCCACACCGGCACGACCCGGAATGTCGTACAGCATCAGGGGCACGTCCGTTGAGTCTGCGACGCGCCGGAAGTGCTCCAAGATGCCGGCCTGCGGTGGCTTGGAGTAGTACGGCGTCACCACGAGAAGGCCGCTTGCGCCGAGTTTGGCGGCCGTCGCCGCCAGTTCCACGGTGTGCTCGGTGTCGAAGGTGCCGATGCCAGCAAGGACTATCGCCCGGTCGCCGACCGCGTCGAGCACCACGCGCAGCAACTCCGCCTTCTCCGCGTCGGAGGTCGTCGGCGACTCTCCGGTCGTACCACTGATCACCAGCCCGTCGTTGCCCATCTCGTCGACCAGATAGCCCGCGAGCCGTTCCGCAGCGTCCAGGTCCAAAGAACCGTCCACCGCGAACGGAGTCACCATCGCCGTCAGCAGTCGGCCGAAGGGTGGGGTCGACATGTCCGCCATCTTAGAGCACCTTGATCACGACCAAGGGATCGCCGTCGCTGACCACGTCACCTGCGGCGACCACGATCTCCGAGACCGAACCTGCCACATCAGCGAGCACCGGGATCTCCATCTTCATCGACTCCAAGATCACCACTGGGTCGTCAGCGGCCACCTGCTGGCCCACCTCGACCTCGACCTTCATGACGGCCGCGACGAGCTCGGCGACGACAGTATGGCTCATGCCGTCATCGTAGAGTTCGGTCAACAGGCGTTTCGATAGGGTGAGAGGCGTGAATCTCTCCGCTGTCAGGACCTCCCCGAAAACCGCTCCCAAGCCGGGATCGTGGGCGTTCGCCGAGGACTTCATCGATGAGTCTGAGCAGTCTGCGGAGGCGCGCCAGAAGGCAAGGCAGCTCGGAATTGCACCGATCAGTCGTGGCTCTGCGGGCGTCCTGACCTTCCTGGCCAAGGTGGTGCAAGCCAAGGCGGTCGTCGAGGTCGGCACCGGATCGGGCGTCTCCGGTTTGGCGCTGTTTGCTGGAATGCAGCCGGACGGAGTCTTGACCAGCGTCGACATTGAGCCTGAACATCAGCAGGCCGCGCGGGAGGCTTTCCTCGCGATCGCAATTCCCACGCAGCGGTTCCGGCTCATCGCCGGGCCAGCACTCAGCGTGCTGCCGAGGCTGAGCGACGGGGCCTACGACATGGTCTTCGTCGACGCCGACAAGGTCGAGTACGCCGAGTATGTCGAGCAGGGTCTCCGGCTGCTGCGGCGCGGCGGCGTACTTGCTGTTGACAACGCCCTCTGGCACGACCGCACAGCGGACGGAAGCCACATCGATAAGGAGACCGAGGCGATCCGCAACGCACTGACCGCCGTCAAGGACAACGAAGATCTCGTGTCGTCGCTGCTCCCGGTCGGCGATGGGCTGCTCGTCGCGGTAAAGCGATGATCATCCGATAAGCAGTGCACAGCAGCTTTCGGAAACTCGTCGGTGCGGGCTAAGCTCTCACGTTCGACCGGCCCGGCCGGCTCGCGGTGACGGCGCTCGTGGGCATCCAGGGTCCGCCCCACCAGCCGCGCACGCCCAGGTCCTGCAATATCACCGACTCCATCCCGGCCTCGGTGAGCCAATCCGCATACTCATCGGTATGACTGATGTCAGCGATGATGATCTTGCCTCCGGGCTCGAGCACTCGAACAGCCTCCGTGATCGCCTGTCGCCGATCTTCGCGAGCCTTCAGGTTGTGGATCGCAAGGCTGGAGACCACAAGATCGAACTGCCCGTCATAATAGGGAAGCGTCGTGATGTTGCCTGTGTTCAGCTCGACACGATCTTCAACCCCACATACACGGGCGTTGTACTTGGTGGCCTCAATGTCGTTGCCGGACTGATCCTGACTGCGCCACAGGTCAATGCCCGAGACCCGCCCAGTCGTCAGTCGCTTAGCGAGGCTGATCAAGACCGCCCCGCGACCACAGCCCAGGTCAACGGCGTACTCATCGCCGTTCAGTCGCGCATCATCGAGCAGGTAAGCCCACCACACGAACTTTCCGTGCAGGGTTGTGTACAGATAGCTGAGCGCGCACAGTCCCAAGAACATGCCGAAGATCAGCATGACGAGTCCGGAGGCGAACCTATTGGTGATCATCATCACGCAACCGAGGATCACCAACAGCAGCGCAGCCGCGCCGATTACCGCGGGAACCTTGGGAGCATCGACACCGAACGTCCCAGCTTCAGGTCTCTCTGCCTCGTGGCCCCCCGATCCTGAGGCAGGAGCACTCATGTCGCTGAGACCGTTACACCTTTGCCGACGACCGTCACACCGCCTTCGGATACGGTGAAGCCGCGGGCCTCGTCTGCTTCGGAGTCAACACCGACTTTTGCCCCGTCTGGGACAAATACGTTCTTGTCCAAGATCGCACGACGGACGACTGCATTACGCCCAATGACAGCGTGCGACAAAATTACCGAATCTTCGACGCTGGCATCCTCATGCACTTTGACGTTGGGGGAAAGCACCGAACTCTCGATCGACCCGCCCGACACGACGCAACCCGGGCTAACTATGGAGTCCCGCGCCACGCCATTCAGGGTGAACTTGGCGCCGGGCATCTGCACCGGGTACGTCCAGATCGGCCAATCCAAGTTGTAGAGGTTGAAGACCGGATCCAATGAGACCAGGTCCATGTGCGACTCGTGGTAGGCGTCGAGTGTCCCGACGTCTCGCCAGTAAGCCTTGTCGCGTTCGGTCGAGCCAGGAACCTCATTGGCGGTGAAGTCGTAGACCTGTCCATCGCCGCGCCTCACGAAACCCGGAATGATATCGCCGCCCATATCGTGGCGAGAGTCTTCGTTGGCGGCATCGTCAGCTAGGGCATCGATCAGTGGGCCGGTTGTGAAGATGTAGTTCCCCATCGAGGCAAACGAGGCCTCAGGGTCGTCCGATACACCAGGCGGCTCGGCGGGCTTCTCGAGAAATTCCTTGATCTTGTTGTCGGCCCCCGCGTCGATCACACCGAAGGCGCTGGCCTGGCTTCGTGGCACCCGGATGCCTGCCACCGTGCAACCGCGGCCCCCGTCGATATGCGCCTCAAGCATCTGCGAGACGTCCATCCGGTAGATGTTGTCCGCTCCGAAGACCACGACATAGTCAGGCTCCTCGTCGCGGATGAGATTCATTGACTGATAGATAGCGTCAGCGCTGCCCTGGTACCACCTCGGCCCGAGGCGCTGCTGCGCGGGCACGGGCGTGACGTAGTTGCCGAGCATGGTCGACATTCGCCACGTGAGGGAAATGTGTTTGTCGAGCGAGTGCGACTTGTACTGCGTCAACACTGCGATCTGTCGCATCCCCGCGTTTGCCAAATTGGATAGGACGAAGTCGATCAGGCGATATGTGCCCCCGAAAGGGACCGCCGGTTTTGCACGATCCATGGTCAACGGCATCAGCCGTTTGCCTTCGCCGCCAGCCAGTACGATCGCCAAAACTCTGTGACGCGCCTGCATGAGTTGAACCTAGCGGATATCGAGCTTTGGAAGCAGGTTCTCGGCCATGTTGTGGTCAACATCGACGGCGCTGTGGAACGATGCCAACTATGGCGCAGGCAGACCCTGATCAACTGTCCATCTCGTTGCTGACCCGGGAATATCCGCCCTCAATCTACGGTGGTGCCGGGGTCCACGTCGCCCAGCTGGTGCCGCAACTGCGCAAGCTCATCGGCGTCGACGTTCAGTGCATGGGCGAGCCGCGCGAAGGCGCTACCGCACACGCCGAAACCTATCCCGAAGGAGCCAATGCGGCCCTCCGCGTCTTCGGGGCGGACCTCTCAATGGTGGCAGCGATTCCTCAGGTGGACCTGGTCCACTCGCACACCTGGTATGCCAACCTGGCCGGCCACCTGACCGGCCTATTGCATGACATTCCGCATGTGGTCACAGCGCATTCACTGGAGCCGCACCGGCCTTGGAAGGCCGAGCAGCTCGAGGGCGGCTACCGGCTCTCGTCATGGACTGAGAAGACTGCCTTCGAAGCCGCCGATGCGGTGATCGCCGTCAGTGCGGGCATGCGCAAAGACATCCTCGACTCCTATACCAATCTCGATCCTGCCAAAGTGCACGTAGTCAAGAACGGCATCGATACCGAAGAATTCAAGCCCGACCCAGGCACAGACGTCGTCACTGGTCTTGGCATCGAGCTTGATAAGCCGTCGGTGGTGTTCGTGGGAAGGATTACACGCCAAAAGGGTCTCATTCATCTGGTACGGGCGGCCGAGAAGTTTGATCCCGAGACTCAGGTCGTCCTG
>JBKOZG010000446.1:0-6887 GCA_046725775.1 Actinomycetota bacterium
GCCTGGCAGCGTGCGCTAACAACATCAAGGCCGACCACCTGCACGCCTGATGCGACGAGGAGTCGAACTGCAAGCTGTCCGATCAGGCCGAGCCCGATGACGCAGGCGATCTCACCCAGTGCCGGTTCAGCACGCCGGACGCCTTGCATCGCGATCGCTCCGACTGTCGCGAACGCAGCATGCTCCGGGGCCACTCCGTCCGGCACCGGGACGCAAAGGTTGATGGGGACCCAATTCACCTCGGCGTGGAGCGCGAACTCATTGCCCGCGGCCGCGACCAATTGACCCACGAAGAACTGCTGTTCGGCACCCTCGCCAACCTCGACCACAACGCCGCACAAGGAGTAGCCGAGCGGAGTGTAGCTGTCCAGCCGGTTCATTGCCTTCTGGTATGTCGCCAGGGCACCCTGCTGCGCCACTGAGTCGATCAGCTTGCGGACTTGATCAGGTCGGGCGCGGGCCTTGCCGACCAGCGACATACGAGCCTCGCCGACCTTCATCAACTCAGTCCCAGTCGAGATAAGGGAGTAGAGCGAACGAACCAGCACGCCCCCCGGCTTGCAGGCCGGAACCGGGACATCCAAAACCGCGAGGTCCCCGGACTTGTAGTTCTGAGCGACTTGCTTCATGCGACCCTTCCGTTGAGCTTCTCCGTCGGCTGCCGTATTCACACCGGTCCGACTCCCGCAGCCAGAGCGCCGCGGTACCACAGCTCCATCGAAAGCAGCTGCCACAACTGTTTGGATTGATCCCGCCGACCGCCGCGCTGATCGGCAACCAACTGGACCAGCGGTGGCCGGCGCAGGAACCCCGATGACACCAGCCGACCGTCGAGCAGGACGTCATCGATCAAGGGGCCGAGATCGTTGGTGACCCAGGCGCGCAGCGGAGCGCCGAACGAGGCTTTCGGGCGGTCTATGACGTCACGGGGCAGCCAGTCTTCGGCAGCGGCTCGCAAATGTAGCTTCTGCGTACGGCCCTTGATCTTCTGGCCGCCGGGGAAGCTGAACGCCGCGCGGAAAACTTCGGGGTCAACGAACGGCACCCGTACCTCGGTGGAGGCCGCCATGCTCGATCGGTCGGTATATGCGAGGTTCAGTCCGGGCAGGAACAGCCGGCTATCGGTCAGGCACATCCGATTGACGTGGTCGGCGAGCCGGTTGTCGCTGTACATGCTGCGATGGGCATCCACCACGCCTTGAATCCGGGGCGCCAGATCCGGATGGAGGAGTGCCGCCAGCTCGTCCTGGTCGTAGAGGGTGTAGCTGCGACGGAACGCCGCTTCCTCTGGCAATTCGGCGAAGCTGAGGAATCGCTTGGCCCAGCGGCTGTACCGAAGGCCCCGCCCGCCGGCAGCAACCGGAAGTCGGTCCACAGTCGGTGCCAGCACGCGTGCACGAAGTGATTGGGGGAGCGTCTGGTATTTCGCTCCCAGAACACATGCCAAATGCTTGCGGTAGCCACCGAACAGCTCGTCTGCTCCCATCCCGGACAGCAGAACCTTGACCCCCGCCTCACGGGCGGCTTCGCACATGAGCACGGTGTTGATGGCGGCAGGGTCACCGATAGGCTCGTCGAGGACGTCGACGACGCGGGGCAGCAGGTCCACAACATCTGGGCTGATCTCGATCTCATGCAGTCGGATGCCGAGGTGTGCAGCCATCTTGCGGGCGTAGACCGCATCGTCCGGCATCGCCTCTAGACGCTGATCCTCCGGGCGAAAGGTAATGGTGTAGGCCTCGATGGAGGGATCACGGTTGGCGGCCATCGCGGTGATGAGGCTCGAGTCAAGGCCACCACTGAGAAACGATGCAACTGGCACGTCGGCCACCATGTGCGCCGTTACGGATTCCTCCAGCACCGACTGCAGATCGGCAGTCGGGCCGGCAGCGGCCGCCTGCGCTTCGTCAGCCGCCGTCCAATAGCGCCCAGACCGCGTAGTGCCATCCGCTGCCCATTGCATCCACGAGCCGGGTGGAAGTTTGACGACACCCTTGACGGCGGATTGTTCCTCGGGCAGGAAATAGAACAGCGTCGACGCCACGAGCCCGTCAGGGTCAACGGCAAGTTCGCCGCCCACGGCCGCGACTAATGCCTTGAGCTCGGATGCGAACACCACGCCGCTCCCACGCGGCAGAACGTACATCGGCTTGATGCCGAGCGGGTCGCGCGCCAGCGTGAGGGCATCGGTGTGCTCATCGTAGAGAGCGAATGCGAACATGCCGCGGAACCGCGGGAGTGCCGCCGGCCCCCACTGACGCCAACACTCCAGAACGACCTCGGTGTCAGATTCCGTACGAAACCTCACACCTTTGCTCCGCAACAGCTCGCGCAGTTCCCGGTAGTTGTAAAGCTCGCCGTTGTAGCTCAAATGCAGGCCGTCCTGGACGAACGGTTGGTCCGCCGCGGTGGACAGGTCGATGATCGACAGCCGCCGATGCGCGAGTTGCACCGCACTTTGCGGCGCCAGATTAGTGAAGCCGGCCGCGTCCGGACCGCGATGACCAATGCGCGTGGCCATCGTCCGCACCAGCCGAGCCCCGTCAGGCTGGAGAAAAGCTCCAGCTACACCGCACATGTCAGCCTCGCACTCGCCCTCGGCCGACTAGTGCGTCGAAGACGCCGACGTATGCATCACGCTGGTACGGCCAGCCCAGCTCGTCCTCGATCCGAAGGCGTCCAGTGCTCCCCATGGCCTCGCGCTTGTCGCGATTGTCGAGCAACTCCACTATTGCCGCTGCGTAGGCCGCCACATCGCCGCTTTGGACGTAGAGCGCCGCCTCGGCGGCCGATACCCGGGTTTCCTTAAGGTCGAAGGCAACAACGGGCAGACCGAAGGCCATATACTCTAACGTCTTGTTCATGGTGGAGAGATCGTTGAGCGGGTTCTTCGGGTCCGGTGAGAGCCCGATATCGGCCGTGGAAAGCACATCGAGGACCATGGGGTCCGGAACTCTTCCCGGTAGCTCCAGGTAGTCCTGCAGCCCCAGTTCGTCACGGAGTGCAACGACGCTGGCATAGCTGTCACCCGCACCCATAAACGTGAAGGCGACGTCCTCGCGACCTAGGTCGTGTACGACATGCGCCGCGGCTCGCACCGCCAGGTCGACGCCGTCTTGCGGCCCCATAACGCCGATGTAGGCCACAAGGTGATCCCGGTCTCGGCGCAAGGCTGGGACCGCGGCCTTCCGGCGCAGACGGTCCTGGTCCGGACCGGTGCGCACAATCGTGACCTCTGCCGGCGCCTTGCCGCCACGCCGCATCGCGATGTCGGCATAGGACGCGTTGGTTGCCACAACATGGTCGGCGGCCCGAAAGGTCGCTTTCTCCAGTGCGAGCAGTCCTCGCCGTGGTAGAGCGTTTCCATCGGGGAAGCGGGAGTCGTAGAGCTCTGGACATAGATCATGGTGATCGAAGACGAACCGCGAGCCGTCGCGCCGGCGCAGCCACCGGGCGAGGGGCCAGAAGATGTCCGGCGGGTTGCAAGCCTGCAGTACGTCGAACTTCCCCGAACGACGAGCACGGAGCACCAGCGTGGCAGTTGCAAGGAGGGAGTAGGCGTACTCGAGGACGAAACCAATTGCACTGCCTCCGGGCGCATATGGCGGATACTTCAGCAGTGTCACGCCCTCCCGGATCTCGAATCCTGGGTCTGTCCTGCCCTTGGGGCACACGACTGTGACGTCGTAGCCTGCCGCAATCAGCGCCTTGGACTCCAACCAGACTCGACGGTCGAAGGGAACCGGGAGGTTCTGAACGATGATGAGCGCCCGTGGCCCCTTAGCGGCATCACGCACCACTGTCATATTGCCCACCCGATTCCCTCGTATGCGGGTAGACGTTCGATTTCGGTGCCCAGGCGGCCATGCAGGTCCAGAATCCAGGCGGGCGGCGCGCAACTCAGCTCGTCAATGACAGTGGCGTCCGACGTTGCAACCACGGCCGCGGCACATCCTTGCAACGCCTCCCGCGCCGTCCCGAAGAGCAATCCCCGCAGGTGCGGAAGTCTGCTTTCGATATAGCGGAGATTGGAGCCGATCAGGCGCTCTGGGTTAACAATGGGGTCGTAGATTCGGACCTCGAACCCCTTGCCGATCAATCGCTCCGTCAGTTCGACGTTGGGGCTTTCCCGCAGATCGTCGGTATTCATCTTGAAGCTCAGCCCGAGCATGGCCACCGAGCGGTAGCGACTTGCGATCAGTCGGTCCACGACGTCGGCGATGACACGCTCGTTTGTCTGAGCAATCCCAGCCAATAGCGGGACGTCCAGCCCGTTCATGCGGGCCATGTCGAGCAACGCGCGTAGATCCTTGGGAAGGCAGGAGCCGCCGTAGGCAAACCCTGGCATCAGATACGCGGGGGAGATGTTGAGGACCTTGTCCTCGCTGAACACCCGCATGACCTCCCGCGAGTCGACGCCGAACGCGCGGAAGATGCGGCCCATCTCGTTTGCAAAAGAGACTTTCGTAGCGTGGAACGCGTTGCATGCGTATTTCAACGCTTCGGCGGTGCGGACGTCAACGAGCGTGATCTCGCGGTTCAAGAAGGAAAACATCTCGGTCACTAGGTCGGTTACGCCCTGATCGGCCGTGCCGAGGACCACGAAAGGCGGGTTAAAGAAGTCGGCGACTCCCGAGCCCTCACGGAGGAACTCCGGGCACATCGCAGTCCCCACGGCCCAACCCGCCACCGGCGCCATGCTGGCGAAGGTGCTGTTGACCAGGCCATCGACTGTTCCCGGAGGAACAGTGCTCCTTACGACGACCGCGTGGAAACCCGAAGCTGGCGGTGCAGCGATCGCAAAGCTTTGTCGAATGTCGTCAAGCGCGCGTCGGAGGTATGTCAGGTCGGTGCCGCCCTGCGAAAGCGAAGGCGTGCCGACGCAGAGCAATGACACATCTGCTCGGTTCAGTGCCACGACAGGATCCGTCGTTGCACGGAGGTCGCCACGGTCAACTGCAGTGCTTATGAGTTCCTCAATGCCGGGCTCGACGACAGGGCTGCGTCGGGTTCTTATCTGGTCGACCTTCACATCGTCGACATCCACGCCGCATACTTGGTGACCTTGTGAAGCCAGGGCGGCGGCGGTCACCGTGCCGACGTAGCCCAGTCCGAAGACGGCGACCCTCATTGCTTACCACCCCGAACGTTTTCCCAATTGGCGGTGGGAACAACGACTCCAACCTGGGGCGGTCGCGAGTGGCAGCACCCTGGTGGCGCACAAGCCATCCCCGCAATGTCCGCTAACCAGAATGCGCTGCACCGCCTTGGTTCGGCTGAGGGCAAATCAAGCCGATGGGCGTGGCCTACCACCTGAAGGTCTGGCAGGTTTGGCCGAGCGCCAGAAGTAGTCAGTCTGATCGAATCGAGTCTGACAGTGTCAGGTCCGTCGTCGCACAGCTGACGAGGGGTCGCTCTGTGCGCCGGCTGCATTGCCACCGGCCCATGGCTACCGCAGCGGTTCGTCCCTATCTTGACGGACCGCTCCCCTAGGCCATACGCCTCCACACGCGCAAACGAATGTGGTTCTGTCAATTCCCCGAGCACCCCCGTAATGGATCCGCCCCCAGCGGAGTTCTGCCGTGCGCCCGCAATTCAGCATGATGGGCACCACGGTGGACAGTCCTTGGAAGGAAACTGTCGGCGGTACGCCATGCTGCATCGCTGCTATAGCCAGGCGCCACTACTATATTGCGACCCTGATCGACTTATTGGCCGTCGATGCCCAATCGTGATGGCATTGGTCAACGAGAGTAGCCGAACTGGTCCCTGAGAACGTGTGTGATGGAGCTGTTATCACAGGTCACACTCAGGTCTCGGCGTCACATGAAGGAGCCCGGTGGGTCGTGGCTGGCGGTTACCCGGATCCGCTTCGAGGGCGACCTGATGAATTGTCTTGACTGGTCCGCCTTTTCGCGGAGGCTGGCAAGATCCGTCCGCGATCCCCCTGCGGAAGCAGGCCTACTCCGCAGCGATCGTCGCCTTCTCCCACCTCGCCAGTGCAAATAGTCGAGGTAGCGGGAGATCACTTGGCCAGCCTTAAGCTCCACCTTGGCAGTCGTCACCACCTACTGGAGGACGATCTCCGGCTCGGCTTCGGAGGTTGAGCGAGATTGACGGCGAGTGGGGTGCGGAGCGCCGACAGGCGCTGGAGACCTAACGTACGGCGAGCGCGTGGGTCGAATGGGGCAATGATCGAATCACCCAGGCCGCTGTCGCCGAGGTGCTCACTACGGTCATCATCCGGTCCTTTGTGGACAGCGCGCTGGTCAAGCCGGGCAGATCGCCCGGCCTCCAGAATGACGACAGGAGCGCTCGATGACCAGCTGGATTTTTTCGGCGCCATCGCCGACGACATCGACCGCGAATGGTTGCTAGCGGCAATCGTCTAACATCGATGCCTGTCCGCGACGTCGGCCATGGTGCATTTGAATTCAGCGTTGTGCTGTGTCGCCGTTGGGGAATGCGGTTAGCGCGCTGCTTTCATTCTGACGACGCCCAGACGAGCGACGCCGACCACGCAAGGATGATGTCCCAAGCGTAACATTTAACCCGACAGGTTACGTGCCGTACGATTGCAATGCACCTCTTACTGTTGTCCGTTTTGGCAGGCAATGGCTCTTTTCGACTTTCCAGCAGCACGGATTGCAGGTCGAGGAGTTCCGTTACCCCGAGAGTATGTTCCCGAAACAGAGTGAGATCTATCTGGCCAAGGCGCTCACCGACTGCACCGCGCTGACTGAAGAAGAATTGATAACGTCAGTCCAGGCCAGTGGATAGCGATGAACGTAGGCACGTCGGCCAACCTCTTGTCAGAGAGGTTGCCCTGCGCGGTGTACCGGTTGATCCCGTGTGCTGAACATATTTAGGAAACCGAGACGGCTTCT
>JBKOZG010000442.1:0-12489 GCA_046725775.1 Actinomycetota bacterium
GTCAGCGCGCCACAACCCGGTAGCTCGAGCAGCGCCGGCGCCAGCTGTGTGGTGAGCTTGGTGATCTCTTTCTCCAGCGCCTTGATGGTGATGGTGAGTTCAGCGCAGCGCTCGGTCAGCTCGACAGCGAGTCTGGCCACCACTCCGGCATGATCGTGGAGGCGGCCTCGGACCTCATCGAGGGTGCGCTGAGCGTCGAGGCTGCGTGCCTTCGGCTCCCACGCCGGGTCGAGTTCGTGCAGATGCCAGCGGAGCCGGCAGATCAGCCGGGTTCGCTCCGATATAAGGGATTCCCGGTGATCGACCAGCAACCGCAGTTCCCGGTCTGGGCCGTCCAGACGGGCCAGCGGCAGCCCTGGCTCACGTTGCGCGGCGCGGGCCACGGCCAGCGCGTCGATCGGATCGGACTTGCCGTAGGTGCGGGCGGAGTCGCGGACGTGGGCCATCAGCTTCGGCGGCACCCGCACGATCGACTCACCGGCCGCCAACAGATCGCGCTCGAGCCGGCGAGACAGGTGACGGCAGTCCTCAACCGCCCAACGGCGTTCCGCGCCGAACCGGGCAGCCCAACGCAGCAGGCCAAGATGATCTTGGCTGGTGGTGCCGACCGTGGTCTGACCGACCGGTGTGCCGCGGTCGTTGACCGCGACAATGGTGTGGGTCCTCTTGTGAGCATCAACCCCGAATGTGACCATGAAACCGTGTCCTTCCTTACCAGATGATGGGCACGGGTCGACCGGTCGGCATATCCCAGTCAGGGCGCTGACCACGCTCCTCTTAAGCCAAACCGGAAGACCCTGATGAGTCCGGCGGGCCGCAGAACTGACAGTAGCCACGAAGGCAATAAATATGGTTGAGCGAGCCCGCCGGACTCGCTCATGCTTCCACTGGGATATCCGGTGTACCGGGCGAAGAAGTGCTCAATCGATTCGGTGGATGTCGGCACGGCTTCCATATGGTCGACGCTACGGTTCAATGCCGCCGCGCCCGCGGCGGGAATCGGGGTAATTTCGGCGTATGGCGCCAAATGCTGCGGCCGTCGTACACCTAGTGCCGTGGAACCCAAGTCTCTTTACGCTTCGCGCCGCCCAGGCACGCACCTCGCGGCGTTCTCCTCGGTCGACATACGATCCGGTATCCCTCCCTCGTCGGCCTTGCGATGCACGCACCTGAACGACGCCAAGCGCAAAGGAACTTAGGTTCCACGACACTAGCTGCCGAATCACGTGACAGCCACCTCACGCTTCGGCGGGTAGAGAGACAGCAGCGGCTGGTCGAGATTCTCGGTGCGACCACGGAGGCGATGCCGAGTCCGTTGCTGGCGCGCCAGCTCGGTGTTGGCCTTCGCACCGTGGAACGGGATCTTGCCAGGTTGCGCGAGTCGGGCGTGCCGATCGAGTCGGTGTCTGGTCCGAATGGAGGCAGCCGGTTACCTCGCAACGCAGCACCTGATCCGGTTTCATTGTCCTTCGGGGAGATCGCAGCGCTGATCGCGAGCCTGGCGGCGCTCGGCCCGACCTCAACGGACAGCTCTAACTCAGCAATGCGGGCCCTGGTGCGGGCGATAGCAGCGGGAGCGGGGGAGTAGTGGCTACCTACGTCGCCTTCCTCCGCGGGGTCAACCTCGGGCCGAACAACAAGATCGCGATGCCAGGGCTGCGCGCCATGGCTGAGCGTCTCGGATACACCGATGTTGCGACTTACATCAACAGTGGCAATCTGATCATCAATTCTCCCAAGAAGGCAGCGACCGTAGAGCGAGAGATCTCGGACGCGATCGAAAAGACCTTCGGCCGGCCGATCGATGTCACGGTGCGGACGCCGGTACAGCTGAAGAAGATCTTGGCCGAAAACCCCTATCCAGACGGCAGTCCAAGCCAAGTCACTGTTGCCTTCCTGACAAAGCCGCCGCCTGCCAACGCCAGGGAAAAGGTGGCCGCAGTAGCCACCGACTCTGAACCCTTCGAGTTCGCAGGCCAAGAGGTCTACGTCAACTATTCGCAGGGCATAGGGAAGAGCAAGCTGGCCGAGAAGTTCAGCGCCATCATCGGCGTGAGCTCGACAGTCCGCAATATCCGGACCGTTGAGAAGGTGCTGGCGCTGTGCGATGAGTGATGTCCTGTGCTCCGGAGCAAGATCATCGTGGGGAGACAAGCATCGGCACCTCGCCTGTCGGGCGCAATGTCACATAGGGATCTGGTTGCACATCCAGCTGATCAACGCTCTTGAGCCAGTAGCGCTGGGTGATCATCGCTAGCAACAGCTGAGCCTCCATCAGAGCGAAGTCCACTCCCAGACACTTTCGTTGCCCTGCGCCGAAGGGGAAGTAAGCCCAGCGGCTGATTTCAGCTCGCCTGGGTGGCAAGAAACGTGTGGGCTGGAACTTGTCCGGATCCACCCAAAAGTCCGGATGGCGATGCGTCACGTAGGGAACCAGAACGACGATGTCGCCCCGCGGGACTCGAAAACCTTGAACCTCATCTGTCCGCATCGCCATACGCGGAATCGCCCATACGGCTGGACGCAGGCGAAGAGTCTCCTCAATCACAGCTCGGGTGTACGGCAATGCGGCGAGATCACCGAACTCAGGTGTTCGCCCGCCCAGAGCAAGATCAACTTCGGTGACCATCTGGGACCAGGCCTCGGCGTGACGCTGCAGAAGACACATCGCCCACGTCATTGTCGTTGCCGACGTCTCGAAACCAGCCAGAAGCAAAGTCATGACCTCATCGCGCAGCAGGCGCGGAGTGATCTGGTTTTCCTCGGCAACTTGGGCGGCCATGATCAGGCCAAGGAGATCGGTCGGTGCCGACTCACCTGCGCTCTGACGACGACGGATGATCTCTTCGACCACGGTGTTCAGATAGTTGTCGGCGCGATGGAATGCCAAGTTGTCGGGCGTCGGCACTCGATACAGCCACGGCAGGTACGGGGTGGGGGAGATGATTCTCCGGTTGATCACCTCGAGAGCATCCACGAAGGATCCAGCGACACCGGAAGTTGCTTTGCGAGTTCCGTCCCGAACAAGGCGCGAATGACGACGGTCAGCGTCAGCTTTCTCAGCTCGGAGAACAGCGCAATGGTCTTCTTGCCCTCGCCTGAGGCGTGCCAACCCTCCAACACGTCGGCAATCGCCTCGGTCATCATCACGCAGATAGGTTCCAGCCGGCGTGCTGGAAGACAGGCTGAGCCAGGCGACGTTGCCGCTTCCAATCTTCGCCGTCAGCCGTCACGATCCCGTTTCCGACGAGCGGTTTGAGCTTGTCCCAGATCTCCCCTTTGGCATAGATGTCCTTCGCATCGACAAGGACGTGCCGGACCTGGTCAGGGTGGGTGATGAACTGCTCAACGTAGATGTAGCCCATCCGATAGCGGACGACATCACCCAACATCTGCTGGCTCGCACTGAACAGCCTCAGCGGGTCTCGTCGTCGCTGCTTCAGATGACCGAGCAACCAGTGACCCGGTGGCATCGGCGCGAGTGGTGGCGCGGGGGAAACACCCCGCGAAGTCTCAGGCGGAGCCGCCACAGCTCCAGTCTCGTCCCGGATCCTGGCAAAGTCACTGCCGCCTGCGGATCGGTTTGTCGGAGGCGCGTCGCAGACTGGTGTAGGGAGTTCGGACGACTAATGTAGGCGCTTGCTGAGCTTCCCCACTCGCGTCCGGCCAGGACGCGCGCAGCATGGTTTCTATTTGGAGGTTGGTGCAGGTATGCCGGGAAGCACGCAACCCGGGGACGGCTCATTCGTCCACCTGCACGTGCACTCGGAGTATTCGATGCTCGATGGAGCGGCGCGAATCGCCGACCTGTTCTCCGGTTGTGAGCACATGGGTATGCCGGCCATCGCCATCACTGACCACGGCAACACCTTTGGCGCGTACGAGTTCTACAAGGCGTCGAAATCCTCTTCTGTGAAGCCGATTGTCGGCATTGAGGCATACCTCACGCCGAAGACTCACCGATCCGACCGTCGACGGGTGCTCTGGGGTGACGGCGGTTCTGACGATGTGGGTGGTGGCGGTGCCTTCACCCACCTGACGATCTGGGCAGAGAACACTCCGGGCATGCACAATCTGTTCCGGTTGAGCTCGCGGGCGTCGTTGGAGGGCTACTTCTACAAACCGCGTATCGATCGCGAGTTGCTTGCCCGCCACGCGAGCGGATTGATTGCCACCACCGGCTGTCCGGGCGGAGAGGTGCAGACCTACCTGCGGCTGGGTCGCTATCACGATGCACTCGCCAGTGCCGCGGAATTCCGAGATCTGTTCGGCGCCGGCAACTACTACGTCGAACTGATGGATCACGGCATCACCATCGAGCGCCGTGTGCGCGATGACCTGCTGCGGATCGCACGAGAGCTCAACCTGCCATTGGTCGCCACCAACGATCTGCACTATGCTCAGCGGGCCGACGCCGCGGCTCACGAGGTGCTGCTCTGCGTGCAGACCGGTTCCACGATGGCCGAGGGGAACCGGTTCAAGTTCGAGGGCGATAGCTACTACCTCAAGTCGCCAGCCGAGATGCGCGCCTTGTTCGCAGAGCTTCCCGAGGCGTGCGACAACACCCTGGCAATCGCCGAACGGTGTGAGGTGTCCTTTACCGAAGGCAATGGCACCTACATGCCGCGTTATCCATGTCCGGAGGGTGAGACCGAAGAGTCCTGGTTCGTGCATGAGGTCGATGCCGGCTTACATCGGCGTTATCCCGGCGGGATTCCCGACCCAGTGCGGAAGCAAGCCGACTTCGAGACCAGGGTGATCATCTCGATGGGCTTCGCCGGGTACTTCCTGGTCGTTGCCGACTTCGTCAACTGGGCGAAAGAGCACGGCATCCGCGTCGGCCCCGGACGTGGCTCCGGCGCCGGTTCGATCGCTGCTTACGCGATGCGGATCACTGATCTTGACCCGCTCGTTCACGGACTGTTCTTCGAGCGTTTCCTCAATCCAGACCGCGTTTCGATGCCGGACTTCGATATCGATTTCGATGAGCGCCGACGCGGTGAGGTGATTCGCTACGTCACCGAAAAGTACGGTGAGGATCGGGTGAGCCAGATCGTCACGTACGGGACGATCAAGGCGAAGCAAGCGGTGAAGGATGCCTCCCGCGTCTTGGGTTACCCATTCGGCGTCGGGGAAAGGATTACCAAGGCGATGCCGCCGCCGGTAATGGGCAAGGACGTGCTGCTCGCCAAGCTCTTCGACCGCGAGCACCCACGTTACGGCGAGGGTGGTGAGTTTCGGGCGCTCTACGAGGTCGATCCGGACGTTAAGACAGTGGTGGACACCGCGAAGGACCTGGAAGGCCTGAAGCGGCAGTGGGGCGTGCATGCGGCGGGAGTGATCATGTCCAGCGTCCCACTGATCGACATCATCCCGATCATGCGCCGGGAGCAGGACGGCGCGATCATTACACAGTTTGACTATCCGACTTGTGAGTCGCTGGGCCTGATGAAGATGGACTTCCTGGGCCTGCGCAATCTCACCGTGCTTGACGATGCGGTGGCCAACATCGCTCTCAACCGCGGTTTCACGCTCGTGCTCGAGGACCTGCCGCTGGACGACGCGGCAACATATGCGCTGCTCGGGCGCGGCGAAACGCTCGGCGTATTTCAGCTTGACGGCGGGCCGATGCGATCGTTGTTGCGGCTCATGCGTCCGGACAACTTCGAGGACATCTCAGCAGTGCTTGCGCTCTACCGGCCAGGACCCATGGGAGCAGATAGTCACACGAACTATGCGCTCCGCAAGAACCGCCGGCAGGAGATCAAGCCGATCCACCCCGAGTTGGCCGAGCCGTTAGCCGAGATCCTCGGCACCACTCATGGCCTGATCGTCTACCAAGAGCAGGTCATGGCGATTGCCCAGAAGGTGGCAGGCTTCACCCTGAGCCAGGCTGACAACATGCGCCGGGCAATGGGCAAGAAGAAGAAGGAGATCCTCGACGCCGAATTCGTACCGTTCTCTGCGGGCATGCAGGCGAACGGCTACTCGCATGCGGCGATCACTGCGCTCTGGGACACCTTGGTTCCGTTCTCGGACTACGCCTTCAACAAGGCGCACACAGCGGCGTACGGAATGGTCTCGTACTGGACCGCATATCTGAAGGCCAACTTTCCTGCCGAGTTCATGGCGGCGCTGCTCACCTCGGTAGCAGATGACAAAGACAAGATGGCGGTCTACCTCAACGAGTGTCGTCGCATGGGAATCCAGGTGCTGCCGCCGGACGTGAACGAATCAGCTGCGAACTTCACCCCGGTCGGTACCGACATCCGCTTCGGCCTCACCGCGGTACGCAATGTCGGCCACAACGTGGTTGACGGGATCGTTGCCGCTCGGGAGGCCCACGGCAAGGCCGTCAACTTTCATGGCTTCTTGGATCAAGTGCCGTTGGTCGTGTGCAACAAGCGGGTGATCGAGTCGCTGATCAAGGCCGGAGCCTTTGAGTCGATGGGACATTCCCGGCGGGCCCTGATGAGCGTGTACGAGGGGGCTGTGGACGGGGTGCTTGACCTCAAGCGCAACGAGGCCAACGGTCAGGATGATCTTTTCGGCGAGCTGGCGGACACGGATCCAGTGCTGACAGGCAGCGTTCCCGACCTGCCCGACTGGGACAAGCGAACCAAGCTGGCGTTCGAGCGCGAGATGCTCGGCCTCTATGTCAGTGATCATCCGCTGCAGGGGCTGGAGCACATTCTTGCCGCGGAGCGCGACATCGGCATCGGTGAGTTGCTCGCGGACGACGGTCCCCGGGAAAGCATGGTGACCATCGCCGGCATGATCACCAACATCACCCGCAAGACCACCCGCCGCGGAGACCTCTGGGCGGTGATCACCGTCGAGGACCTGGAGGCCTCGATTGAAGTTTTGCTTTTCCCGAAGGCATACGAGATGGTGTCCACCGTGCTGGCCACCGACACCGTTGTGAAAATCAAAGGCAGGGTGAAGGTCGAGGACGATGTGGTGTCGCTGAACGCCTCGGAGCTCAGCCTGCCTGACATCACTGACGTGAGAAGCGAGCCGGTGGTGATCACGTTGTCGGCGGCCCGATGCACGCCACAGGTGGTGCAGCAGCTCCGTGAGGTGCTCGCGGCGCATCCCGGACTGACCGAGGTGCGGCTGCGGCTGCGGTCCGCGGACAAGACGACCGTGATGAAGCTTGACGAGCGGCTGAGGGTGACTCCGTCGCCGCCGCTGATGGCCGACCTCAAGGCTCTGCTGGGGCCATCGTGTCTGGCGTCCTGAAGGAATCACCTGCGACACCGACGCGCCGCACCTGGAGCCTCACCGCCCGGTTGGGGGCTTTCGCGGTCGCCTCGCTCGGGTTGGGTGCTGCAGCCGGGGTCCTGTGGTGGTTGCTGGTAAAGCCTCCCGCGTACGAGCTGAACAGTGGTGGGGCAGCCTCCACGTCAGAGCGAAGCCTGACGCAGTTCATCGCCGGCGACGCATGGTTCTGCGCAATCGGCCTCGTGGTGGGGGTGCTGCTGGGACTTGCAGCTTGGCGCTGGCTTCGGGATCTTGGCTGGCCCGTGGTGCTCGTGGTGCTGGTGTGGGCTACAGCGTCGGCGCTGACCTGCTGGCTGGTCGGTTACCTGCTGGGACCGGGTGACTTCTCGGCACGGCTGGCCGCAGCGCAGCCAGGGGACCTGGTGCCGATACCGCTCACACTGCGAGCCCGCGCATCACTACTCACATGGCCGTTCTTCGCCATCATCCCGATACTGCTCGGCTCCTCCCTCGGCCGCGATGAGGAGGAACCGCGCCCACTGCGCCGCCGTCGCCGCTCACGTAACCAGGCGTAGTAGGGCGGTCACCGCAATGGCGATCAGGAACACTTCAAGGAAACCGCGCCGCAGCAACAGTGCGACTACGCCGGCTGCAACACCGGCAACGGTGTGCCAGTCCACCGCATAGCGGCCGCCGCCGTCGAATAGCTCTACCGCCACCAGAGCGGACAACATCGCAATCGGCAGCAGCTCGGCCACCCGCTGCACCTTGGGATGGTTCAAGATCGACTCAGGTAGCGAGACCCCTGCGAGCTTCAGCAAGTACGAACCAACCGCCGCGACAACCAGTGCCAGCCACAGTGGAGTCACGTCGGCTCGCGATCCGGAATCCGCTCATCGCCTACGCGACGCGGGCGGAGGCCTGCGACAAGTGCCACCCCGGCCGCAGCAATCACCGGGATGCCAGGCGGCGACAGAGGCACCAGGACAAGGGCGACCGCTGCGCCGCCCAGTGCCACCCAACGCGCCTTCCGGCGCCGGAGTGATGGCCACAGCAGCGCCAAGAAGACGGCTGGCGCGGCGGCATCCAGTCCAACGTCACTCGGGTTGACCGCGCGGCCAATAAGTGCACCGGACAGGCTGCCGAGCTGCCAAAGGCAGAACAAGATCAAACCTGTGGCCCAGAACGCATAACGCCGAGCGCGCGGTGTGGCTTGACTCACCGCCATCGCCGTTGTCTCATCGATCACGAAGTGGGCGGTCCATAGCCTGGCTAAGCCGCGCGGGTGCAGGATCTCTGAAAGAGGTACGCCATAGAAGGCATTGCGTACTCCAAGCAGCAGGCTTGTCGGCACTGCTGCAATGGGCGAGCCGCCCGCAGTCGCTACCCCGACGAAAGCGAATTGCGAGGCCCCAGTGAACATCACCAGGCTCAGGACCATGGTCTGGGCCAGAGTCAATCCAGAACTAACCGAGATCGCTCCGAAGGAGGCGCCGAATGCCATTGCATAAAGACCAATACCGATCGCGGCCTTGAGAATGGCAGCGCGTTCCGGCAGTGGGTCGTCCACAAATCTCCTCAGCAACCGGGCGGTGCTCCGACGGATGAGATATTAATCGGCCGCCCAGATCGGCCGTTGATTATCGGGGTCGGCGCAGGGCGCCTGGGCCGTAGAATCGCTCCGTGCTTCGGGTTATCAATCTTCGCGGCCGGCGCGCGGCCGGCGAGCGGCTCGACTACGCCGCCGTGGTGCCCCGGGCTGATTTCGACATAGCGGCCGCAACCGAAGTGGTTCGGCCGATCTGTGACGATGTGGCGCGACGCGGAGTGGCTGCACTGGCTGATTACTCGGTTCGTTTCGATCGGGTGCTGCCCCACACCTTCCGAGTGCCGTTTACGGCATTGGAGAGGGCTGCTGCGCGGCTCCAACCTGACTTGCGAAAGGCATTCGCGACGGCGATCGAGCGCCGACGCCGCGTCAGTGAGACGGAGCTTGGTGACAGTGGCGGCGAGGTCAGCGTAGCGCCCGGAGCAGTCGTACGCCGACGAATGATTCCGGTCAACCGCGTCGGCTTGTACGTCCCGGGCGGGTTGGCGCCGCTGGCTTCCAGCGTGATCATGAATGTGGTCCCAGCTAAGGTAGCGGGCGTACCCTCAATCGCGCTCGCCTCGCCGCCCCAAATTGAGTTCGGCGGGCTGCCGCATCCCAATATTCTCGCGCTCTGCGACATCCTCGGTGTCGACGAAGTCTATGCAGTCGGCGGCGCACAAGCGATCGCGATGTTCGCCCACGGTGTGCCCGATCTCTGCCACCAGGTCGACTTGATCACCGGGCCAGGCAACGTCTACGTCGTTGCGGCGAAGCGGCTCCTCAGGGGCCGCGTCAGTATCGACGCTGAAGCTGGCCCGACCGAGATTGTGGTGCTTGCGGATGGAACGGCGGATCCGGTGCATGTGGCTGCCGATCTCATCTCCCAGGCCGAGCACGATCCGCTCGCGGCCGCTGTGTTGATCACCGACTCCGACGAGCTGGCCGAGGGCACGCAGGCCGAGGTGTCGGCCCAGGTGCCGTCGACCAAGCACGTGGAGCGCATCGTTCAATCGCTGGCGGGCCGCCAGTCCGCGATCGTGATGGTGGACGACATCGAGCAAGGAATCGAGGTGGCCAACGGCTACGCGGCTGAGCATCTCGAGGTCCAGACCGCTGAGCCGGAGGAGGTGGCATCCATGATCACCAACGCGGGAGCGATCTTTGTCGGGCCCTGGTCCCCGGTTTCACTGGGTGACTACTGCGCGGGTAGCACCCACGTGCTGCCGACGGGCGGCTGCGCGTGCCACTCCTCGGGGCTGAACGTTCGCAGCTTCCTGAAGATGATGCACATCGTCCGCTACAGCCAGGCCGCCTTCGCCGAAGTCGCCCGCAAGGTCGAGGTGTTCGCCGACGCCGAGGACCTGCCGGCTCACGGCGCTGCAATCGCTCGCAGGTTCTTTCCGTCGACACGCGCGCAGTGATGTCGCGGGCCACCGCGAGTCCTGCGCTCGACGAGCTTCCTCTCCGACCCGAGCTGGTTGGCGAGACGCCGTACGGTGCGCCTCAGCTCAATGTCGCTGTCTGCTTGAACGTCAACGAGAATCCGTATCCGCCGAGCGAGCGGGTGATCAGCGAGATCTCAGCCGCAGTCGCCGAGGCCGGACGCTCGATGAACCGTTACCCAGAGCGTGACGCGTTAGCGCTGCGTGGCGACCTGGCTCGTTACCTCGGCTATGGGTTGAGAGCGGAGCAGATCTGGGCAGCCAATGGCAGCAACGAGGTGATGCTGCACGTGCTCCTAGCATTCGCGGGGCCAGGTCGACGGGTGCTCTCGTTCGCGCCGACGTATTCGATGTACCCCGAGTACGCCCGTGACACACACAGCGAGTGGTGCACCGTTCCTCGCCGCGATGACTTCACCATCGACCCGGATAGTGCAGTCGCGTCGGTGCTGGATACCCGGCCGGACGTGGTGCTGATCACCAGTCCGAACAACCCGACCGGTACCGCCGTGAGTTTGTCGACGATCCGCGCGATCTGTGACGTGGCCCCCGGAGTTGTGGTTGTCGATGAGGCATACCACGAGTTCGCACGGACTGGCACTCCGAGCGCGTTGCAGCTGCTGCCGGACTACCCGCGGCTTGCGGTCAGCCGCACGATGTCCAAGGCTTTTGCTTTCGCGGCAGGCCGGCTGGGTTATCTCGCCGCGGCCCCGGCCTTCATCGAAGCGCTCCGCATCGTGCGGCTGCCCTATCACCTGTCAACGCTTACCCAGGCCGCGGCCAGGGTGGCGCTGGCGCACGCGCCGGAGATGCTGGCGAAGGTTGATCAGCTCCGGCAGGCACGCGATGACCTGGCGACGTGGCTGGCCGCCCGAGGGCTGCAGGTTGCTGAATCAGACGCCAACTTCGTACTCTTTGGGCGGTTCACCGACCGCCACGCGGTGTGGCAGGCGTTGCTCGAGCGCGGAGTGCTGATTCGGGAAACCGGACCCGACGGCTGGCTGCGAGTGTCAGCCGGTACACCTGCAGAGATGCAGACGTTCAAGGACGCACTTGCCGCTGCACTCGGAAACGAAATCCACAAGGAGACTCCATGAGCCAAGGGCGAAGCGCCACCTTGGAACGGCAGACCTCCGAGTCGAAGGTCAGAGTCAGCCTCGATCTCGACGGCACTGGCCGCGCCCAGATCTCGACCGGGGTGGGATTCTTCGACCACATGCTGACGGCTTTCGCCAAGCACTCACTGATCGACCTCGAGGTGGAGAGCGCCGGTGACTTGCACATCGACGCCCACCACACCGTCGAGGACACCGCGATCGTGCTCGGCCAGGCCATTCGTTCGGCACTGGGCGACAAGAGCGGGATTCGGCGTTTCGGCAATGCACTGGTGCCACTGGATGAGGCGCTTGCGCAGGCAGTGGTTGACGTCTCCGGGCGCCCCTACTGTGTCCACACGGGGGAGCCGACTGGCCAGGAGTACGTGCTGATCGGTGGTTCCCAGGGCGTCGCCGGGGTCGTAGCCAGCATTCCGTATACAGGCTCCCTGACCCGGCACATCATGGAAACGCTTGCCGTCCACGCCCAAATCTGTCTGCACTTGACAGTGATATCGGGTCGCGACCCGCACCACATCGTGGAATGTCAGTTCAAGGCGCTGGCGCGCGCCCTCCGCGATGCGATTGCCTTCGATCCGCGGAGAGACGACATACCAAGCACCAAAGGAACTCTGTGACGACAGTTGTCGTCCTCGACTATGGATCAGGCAACATCCGCTCGGCCGAGCGAGCAGTCGCCCGGGCCGGAGCAGACGTCTCCGTGAGCACCGATACGCGGCGTGCGACCGATGCCGACGGCCTGGTGGTACCCGGCGTGGGTGCGTTTGTGGCATGCATGTCAGGTTTGGCTGCGGTTGGCGGGCCAGAAATCATCGCCGCCCGTCGTACCAGCGGGCGGCCCACGCTTGCGATCTGTGTCGGCCACCAGGTGTTGTTCGAGGCGGGGATCGAGCACGGCGTGCGGACCGAAGGGTGCGGCATCTGGCCCGGGCTGGTGGAACAACTCCACGCCGCAAGGCTGCCGCACATGGGATGGAACACCGTTCAGGCAGCCACCGGCAGCCAGCTGTTCGCGGGTATCGAATCCGACCGCTTCTACTTCGTGCACAGCTACGGAGTACGCGCGCTGCCTGCGGCTCCGCAGCGGCGCATTACCTGGGCTGAACATGACGGCGAC
>JBKOZG010000469.1:0-8579 GCA_046725775.1 Actinomycetota bacterium
GCGCTCGTCGGGGTGTCCGCCTGCCTGTCGCTGATGTTCCCCACGATCTACGGCGTGGCGCTGCACGGTCTCGGGGTGGACACCAAATTCGCAGCTGCCGGCCTGGTCATGGCGATCGTAGGCGGCGCCATCATGCCGCCAATCCAGGGCCTGTTGGCCGACCGGTTCGGTATCGGGCCGGCGTTCATCGTGGCTGCAGTCTGCTTCCTGGGCGTATTGGCCTACGCAATCTTTGACCTCAGGTCGCACGACCGGTTCGCCGACATACCGGGGGAAGAGCCGGAGGAAGAGCCCAAGATCTCGATGGCCGGCCACTGAGACGGGAAGACCACGCCCAGTCTCCGCCTAGCCCGGCATCCTGGACAGGGCACCGAGCTGATTTCACGTTCTCCAGGCGGTCGCCCGAACACTTATGGTTGCGACCACTTTCAGGGAAGCGGAAATGTGAGCCGATGCCCGGGGGGAGCGAGGACGCTGCCTTATGTGCGAGGGAGCCGAGGGAATCTAGGCTTTCTCGGCGATCAGATCGTCCACCTCGGCCGACGTTGGCGGCTGCGGGCCACGTCGGGAGCAAACGATCGAGGCGGCGGCCGCGCCTCGTTCCAGAGAGCCTTCAATCCCGAGCTGGAGCTTCACATAGCCATCTAGGAAGCCAGCCATAAAGGTATCGCCGGCACCGACAGTGTCGACCACTTTGGTGGGGAAGCCCGGTACGCGCGTGACGTTTCCGCCCGGCTCGACAGCCACTCCGCCACCTGGCCCAAGCGTAATCACCCCAAGGCCGAGCCCGTACTGTTCGACCCAACGGCCAGCCAGCTCAACTGGATCGCCGTCACTCTCGGCGGCGCCACTGGCGGCCGCTTTGGCAAGGAAGTTGATGTCCTCGTCGCTTGCCTTCACAATCCCCCGACGTCGACTTACCGCACGGAGCCAGGGCTGCACCTTGCTCCAGTACGCATCGGGATCGGTGATCACGGTCGGCCGTACGTTGATGTCGTAAGAAACCCCGGCCTTAGTGTCACGCATCCAGTCGAGCAGCACCTCCGCGCCTGGGCTCACGATGCAGGACAAGGACGCTATATGCAGCCAGTCGTCGCTGTTCAGTTCCGGAAGATCGTCAACCTGCCAGCCGAAGTTCGCCGTGTCGTTGAAGTGGAAGGTGTAACTCGCCACACCGTGTTCATCCAGACTCACGACCGCAATCGAGGTGGCCTGTGAGGATTCGGTGGCAAGGTCGAGCTTGACGTTTGCTTCGAGGATGTGCTGGCGCAGCTGGCGGCCGAAGGCGTCTCTGGAGATCCGACCCAGGAAATGGGTGTCGCAGCCAAGCTTGCCGAGGGCGACCGCAGAATTCATCGGCCCGCCGGCGGACAATGCCAGCCATGACGAGCTAAAGGAATCACTGGGGGCCGTTTCCGACTGGACCAGATCAATCAGCGTCTCCCCGCACACCACGAAGCGACTCATCCCCACAATCTAGTGGTTGTCGCATTCCGGTGGTGAGCCGCTAGTCGGCGAGTAACGCCCAACTCAGCCTGCAACTCGGCCTGCACGTCACCTCCCATCTGATGCCAGACTGAGGGGGAAGCGACGGGGGAATGTCCATTCGCTGATGTCGGCACGCAGTCCCCCATCGAGTTCAACAATGCGCCGGCGCCGACCCAGGCGGTTATACCCAGCAGACACCAAGGCCCTACAGCGAAGGTCGGCACACTCGCGCCATAGCGATTGGTCCGGCGTTCTCGGATGATCGGCTGCGGCAAGGAGCATGGTGAGGAGCGGTTGAGCATGATAGGAAATCGAGCATGCCCCTGATCTTGTATGCCGAGTTCACCGCCAAACCGGGCTCGGAGTCTCAGGTTGAGACCCTCATCTCCGGCTTGGCCGAGAAGGTGCGACGCGAGCCCGGTAACGCTGAGTTCACCGTCTACCGGGAACGCGACGACCCACGGAAGTTCTTCGTTTTCGAGCAATATCTGGATGAGGCCAGTTTCGAAGACCACATCAGCGCTGAGTACGGTGCCGTATTCAACCAGCAGCTCAGCAGCCTCATTGAAGAAGGCGAGTCACAGCTCACCTGGCTTACGAGGTTCGACCCACCCTGATGTCAGAGAACTCACCAATCGATGAGACGTCACTGTTCCCCACATGATGCAGTCCGTAGGTGACACAGCTACTGGTTGTCAGGATGCAGTGACGGGACTCATGTTCACGTGGGTTCCTGGCGGCGTGCATGTGTATGAAGCTCGCACCACACGTGGTCGCAGCTCGCGCTCGACGAACACATTCGCGTATGCCAGCAGCTTGCGGTGAGCTGGTTTCACTACCCATCGCGGCGCATTCGCATCCGCAGCTGATGACCTGCCGCGAGGCCGCTGACCAGCGCAGACAGGAACTCCGGCAGCTGAGGTGTGCAGATGTTCGCGAGGAGAGCTTACGAGCCGAGAAATGGCCGCGCCGATTTCGACCTTGGTGGTTCGAATTGAGGGGCAGAATGGGGGGCTTCCGGCTTGCATGAATGGTGCAGCGCATGGACGCGTGTGGACTCGATCACGGCTTGCGGCCCTTCGCCAGACCTTGTCAGGCCACCATGGCATGGAAGAGGTCAGGGGTTCGAGTCCCCTAAGCTCCACCCATTAAGCCCTGGTCAGGCCGCCTTTTGTCATCGTGGTCGAGGCCTTCTGCCTGGTCGGCCTGGGTTTTGCTTACCAATCTGCTTACCAATCTGCGTGCGCCCCTCATCGTCGGGGAAGAGCACATCCATCGCGACGGCTCCGCGGGTCAACACAGGACGTAGCTCCTTGCGGTACACGAGCTCGGTGACCCGGGTGTTGGCATGGCCGACGAGGTGCGCGATGTCTTCAATCGGCATCCCTGAGCTCGACAGCAGCGATACGAAGCTGTGCCGCAGCTCTCTTGGTGTCCAAGACATCGGATTCATCCCAGCCGCGGCGACGACGCGCCGGAAGGCTCTGCGCACGTTGGCGGGATCAAGCGGGGAGCCGGTGGTCGTTGAGAACACGAGATCGAACTCCTCGAGCTGGCGTCCGCTTTCGGCACTCTGCTTCTCGACCAGATCGCTGTGCTTCGTCAGGGCTTCGACGCAGCGGGCTGGCAACTCGAGTGTGCGGCGTGACATGCTCGTCTTGGTGTCGCCGTGTGCTCGGACCGATCTCCAGAGGTCGATGGTCGGCGGGTTGCCGTCGAGATTGATCCTCGACCAGGTCAACGCCCGCTCGACGGATCGATTGCCGCAGGATTGAGAGAAGACGCTGCAGCGTCTCGGTGCTTAGCGTCGTAGCTTGGTCTGCGAGCCAGCGGTCGACTTCCTCAGCGGTCAGCTCCGCGAGCCAGCGCTTGCCCAGTCCTGGGATGACATGAGTCCGGGCCAGACTGGTCCGGTTTGCCACCGTGTTCGGGTCGCGCCCCACGAGCCCATGCACTAGCCAGGTCTCAACAGCGTCGCCGACGGTGTACGCGGGCTGCGTTGGTAAACCGTCGTCATGATCGCGCAGAAGCGCTCGCAGCTTGTTCTTGGCTTCGGTCTTGGTTCTCGCGCTGACTGTGCCGATTCGTCGCTTGCCGTCGGCGTTGTATCCAAGAGAGGCTCGGCCGACCCAGCGCTGACGCACTTCGTTCCAGCTGAGGCCGCCTTCGCCGTTGCTACGCCGCGTGGCCATTCCCGCCGGCCCGGCATTCCGCGAGCAATAGCTGCACGTAGTCGGTAATCGAGTCGGCCGGCACCAGCCGGCGACGGCCTTGGGTGACGGTCACCAGGCGGGATGTGCGAATGAGCTCATAGATCTGCGTCCTACACAAGTTGAGGAGAACCATTGCCTCCGGAACCGAGTAGAGAGCTCGGACTTTCGCGCCTGGATCGTTCATGCTTGTCCTCCGTTTGTCTTGCCGTTCGGTCTCGGACCCTGGTAGTCCAGCGGTGCTCGCGTGCGCCAGTGATGACAATCCCGCAATGATCAGACGCTCCGCCTGTGCTGCGGCAGTCTGTGGATAACGACGGACCGATTCCCGTGACGGTTGTCGCTAGCCCTAAGGCCTCGCTGAGTCGCAGGCGGTCCCGTACGCACGCCGAGCTCTTCATGCGCGCCATTTGCCCGGGGGCCCGGGCGCCAGGGTTGATCACCCAAATCCTTTGAGCTGACACTGACGCTCACAAGCGGGGGCCCGGCGGGACACTCCGACGAACGGCGCGTGTTGGAGTCATGCGATGTCGATCTTCGCGCTGGTGATCTCAAGAGGGTCCACCAACCTGGCGATTCTCCGCATCTGCGCCAAGAGTGCTGCACAGGGCAACGTCTCGGTCGAGGTTCTGTTGCCAAAGGGTGGCCGCCGTTCGTAGCTGTCCTGCTCCCGTTGGTCGGCCGTCTTGGGGGTCGACGCCGACGGCGGCCCGCCAGACCTCGACTTCACAAATGAGGGCGGCGGTCGGGTGGCTGCCGGCGGTGCTCTACGGGGTGTTCGCGGCTTTGGCTGGCGCTTTCTCTGACCTGATCTGCGAACAAATAACGAGCTGCGACCGCTTCGCCAGGTACTCGCCCCAAACGCCATGATCATGAAGTGCTTCCGGTATGCCGGGAAGCCAGGGCACCGGCCCTGGGTCAATGGATACTGTCTCCAGTAGGCGCCATTCGAGTACAGCGGCCATGTCTCCGGCGGTCTGAAGGTCGCGTCCGGCGGCTGCTGCCTGCAGGTGGAGGAGTGCGCGCCCCGGTCTCAGCCGCCAACACGAGCAAGTGTGCTCTGAGGGTCGGCCACGACGGCTCGCTCGTGAGTTCAGGGATGACCTGGTCGCCTTGGCCGTCGAGCGTGTGAACGATTTGGGGTCCGACGAGCTGCTCGGCTGCCACGTCGAGCCCGTCGGCGTAGCGCTGAACGGCGTCGAACAGCCGGGCAGCTGGGTCGTTGAGTTCTCGCAGCAGTGTTGTGGCGAGATGGGGCTGTCGTCGCGGGCGAGGATCTGCTACAGGGTCTCGGTCGGTGCGCAGGGTGGGACCGTTTCGGGTCGGATGAGGGTGTGCGGGTCGCCGTCGCCGACCACCTGCAGGTAGAGGTGGTTGGCTGTTCTTCCTCGGGTGAGCATGCTGTACAGCTGCTGCCGTGACTCCTGTCCAGTACCAAGCCCGTGCATCGTGTCGGCGGTGACGCCTTGCGCTGCGTGGATGGTGGTGGCGTAGCCGAGACCGGTCGAGGAACAGACGTAGTCGGCGGGCAGCCGGACCGTGTGGTGGCTGCGGGTGTGCCGCACGGTCAGGTCACCTTGTTTGCCGACCTGGGTGACGGTCCAGCGGTCCCCGTTTTTGACCCAATCGGTGGTGGTGAGGCTCAGCCGCCTGTCGTTGGCCCGGCTAATGATCACGTCTCCGATGCTGGCTCGGTTCCGTCGGCCAAAGACACCTCGGATGCCGCAGGGGATGGATCGAGCCGATGTGCCCTGGCACGGCGGTTGAGTTCGGCGACCAAGTTCCGGGTGGGGGCGATCATGATCGTGTCGAGCCCAGCTGCTCGGTCGGAAACCCAAGCGTTCAAGGCAGCCTGCATGGTGGTCGCTATGTCGCCGACATTAACGCGGCCGTGATCAAGACAGAAGTCCAGCGCTTCTGGTTTGCCTTCTCGGAGGGCGAGCGATGCTGCCGGTTCACCCGGGTCGGTGAAGCGATGCAGCTCGGTCAGGCGGAGGGCGCCGTGGCTCTGTTGGATGTCGCGGAGGACACCGCCGGCGCCCATCGCGGCGAGTTGTTGATCATCTCCGACCAGTCGGACACTTGCACCGCGATTGATGGCGAACTGGACGGCAGTGTCGAGGGACAAGGTGTCGGCCATGCCTGCTTCGTCGATGATCACCAGTGTCGACGGGCGCACCGCTGCCGCCCACTCCGGAAGGTCGCCGTGCCGTAGGGACCACATGAGCTTGGCGAATGTGTCGCTGCGGATCCCGGTTTGCTCGGCGAGGACAGCGGCCGCTGCGGCCGACGGAGCCAGGCCGAGCACCTGGCCGCCGTCTTGGGTCCAGGCCAGGGTTAGGGCGCGCATAGCAGTGGTCTTCCCGGCGCCGGCCGGGGCGATCGCCAGCTGCAGCCGGGCACCCGAGGTGCACATCTGCCGGACAGCGAAGCCTGCCCGGCATCCAGGGCAGCGCCGTTCGCCGCCATCTCCAGCAAAGCCAGATCCACCGCTGTCGGATCGACAGTCACACCTCCGCGACGTCCGGCCGCGGTGAGGAGGCGCTGTTCGGCGTCGAGGATCCGCTGCGAGGTGTAGAGGGCGGCGCCGGCCACGGTGTAGACCGAGGAGCCGTCGATCCGCTCCGACGACGGATCGCCCCACCTGGGGTACTGGGAGGCACCGACGAGCCTGGCGGACAAGAGGCCAGTGCGCGCTGCCCGTAATCGGTCACCCGCGATGCTGACCTCCTTAAGCAGGGAGAGCGGCGGTACGGCAGGGTCCGTCGGGTGCCCTTGCCTCGGCCACGAGCTCTTCCACCGGATCGGCGGGAGGACCCAGACGTAGGGTAAGCAGGTGTCCGGGTCGACATCCCGCCAAGAAGGGCTTGCCATGTCAATCCGATACCGACGAACAGCCAACGGTCCTCTGCGGAAGCCAGCCAGCGGGCGCTTTGTTGGCGACGCGAGGCTGGGACCTGTAGCTAGCAGCTGCCGACGGACAGCATCATGACGAGCCCGCCGGCTCCCGGGATGGGTAGATCTTCGAAGCCGAGACTGGCCCGTTATGGCTGGAGTCCTATCGAGCCGCCCCGACGGCCGGTGTTGTTTGTCAACCCAAGGTCGGGCGGTGGCGCGGCTAGTCGTGCGGGCGTCGCCGAAAGGGCCCGGGAGCGCGGGATCAAGGTGGTCATCCTCGACTCGGGCCAAAGCCTGGCGAGATACGTCGACGAGGCGGTAGACCAGGGCGCGGATGCGCTAGGGATGGCTGGTGGCGATGGGTCCCTTGCAGTCGTGGCAGCAGCCGCAGCTGCCCACGGGCTGCCGTTCATCTGCGTCCCGGCGGGGACACGCAACCACTTTGCGCTCGACCTCGGGGTGGACCGGCATGACGTGGCGGGCGCGCTCGACGCGTTCAGCGATGCAGTAGAGCGCCGGATCGACCTGGCTGAAGTGAACGGCCGCGTGTTCCTAAACAATGTCTCTCTCGGGATCTACGGTGAAGCGGTCCGCCAGTCGGCCTATCGCGACGCCAAGCTGCGCACCCTCGTGGAGACGGCAGAAACGGTGCTTGGCCCCAGTGGGAAGCCGCCGGCGCTGCGCCTCGTCGACGATGCAGGGCGTGAGCACGCTCAGCTCGCCGTCGTGCTGGTGTCGAACAACCCGTATGCGCTGGTGGAGGTGGACCGTCCTGGCCTCGGCAGCCGACCGTCGCTCGACAGCGGCTTCCTGGGCATCCTCGTTCTGGACGCACGGGACAATAGGCCTCCTTCGGGGCGTGCCTGGAGTGCACCCGACTTTGAGGTCTCTGCCCCCGCGCCAGTGCCCGCAGGTATCGATGGAGAGGCGGTGCTCTTGAGTGCGCCGCTGCGGTTCGCCATCCGCCCGGGCGCTCTTCGCGTACGCATCTCGTCCCGACATCCTGGCACCTCGCCATCAGCGCGCCTCGGACCGGCCAGATCACTGAGGAGCGGATTGCCGGCCGGTCGCGGGAGTGAGCCAGAGTAGACGGCCGGGTACGACGCCTTCCCGCCTGGCGATTGGTATGCGCGGTCGCATACGGCCGCCACCATGGCCGACGTTCCGGCTCCGACGATGGAGCCCAAGACCACATCACCCGGGTAGTGCACCCCGGTGTGGACTCTCGAGTAGGCCACCGCACTGGCGAGCAACCGGATCGGCACTGCCAGCCCCGGATAGTGCCGCCCCACGGTGTAGGCGAACGCAAAGGCCGACGCGGAGTGGCCGGACGGGAAAGACGTGGACTCTGGCATGGGGACAAGACGGGCTTCAAACGGGGCAGGGTCAGGGCGCTCAGGGCGTCGCCGATGGGCGAGAGGCTTGATGCCGAGATTCACGGTGGCGGATGTTGCGCCGATCGCGAGTACGCCCTCGAGCGCCACCCGCCGCCCACGTCTACCGCCGAGGGTTGCGATTACTGCGGCTATGCCGAGCCACAGGCGCGAGTAGTTCGCGGCGGTTGAGAGCTGGCGAAAGGCATCGTCCAACTGAGGCGTGGCCGTCACCGCCACGGCCTGGTACACTACGCGGTCTACCGCTCCCAGCTCACGCAACGGCTCCGCCCATGGAGACCCTGCACCCCGCCAGCCCTCCACCCTCCTCGCGAGGGCGTCCACGACCGTTTCCCGATTGCCAATCCCCTCCGACATAAGGGGATCCTAGATCGTCGGGCCGCACCGTTGTAGGATCCTGCCTGCTATCCCCGAGGCCTAGGTAGGGCGTCAGTGCAGAACGAAGTCACGTTTGAGTTCTCTAAGTCAAGTTTGGGGCAGGGTTCCTCCGCCTTCGATGGTGTGCCGGTGCTCGGCGCGGTCAAGGTCGTTCAGCCGTGGGGTGCTCCATCTTGACCGCGCCTGCGCTCCGGCAGGGTTGGCGGGCGGT
>JBKOZG010000287.1:0-9269 GCA_046725775.1 Actinomycetota bacterium
CTGTCAGGCTGGCCAGTGAGCTGGTGCCGTCGTCTGAGAAAGTGTTGGGATCGACCAGCACGCGGCCGCCAGCCAGCAGCTCCTCCAGTGAGGACGCGACATGGGCCACGTCTTGGTTCTGGCTGCCATCGTTCCTGGTCACGAAGTAGTGCCCGGCGCGCTTGAACGGCACACCCGCCCGCGGCTGTCTCATCACCTGCTGCATCGTGTCGAGAAACCATAGCCGGTCCGGCAGCGATTCCAGGTAGCCAGCGGTGCACTCGTTCTGCCGCTTCACCCAGTCAGTAGTCTCGACGGACTCAGGGTCCTCCAACCAGCGGTACGGGTCGGCGATGCGCCTTCCATGTAGCACCTCGACGATGTCGTCCCGACGGGTTTCTGGATGGCGAGCCATGGTCGAGAAGGCTACTCGACAGCTAGCCAAGCGATCGAGCGATGGAGTTCACCAGAAATTCATCGGTTGTTGAATTGCTTTAACCCTAGCTCTATCGTCTGTTCATGACGCTAGTCGTGGACCTCGTCGACGTCGACTCGACCATGATCAATGCGGTCGGCGGCAAGGCGCTCAATCTCGGGCTCATGAGCTCGGGGAAGCTGGCGGTACCGGATGGCTTCTGCGTCACGACAGACGCTTATCGCCTAGTGGTGCAACAGCGGCTAGATGATCTGATGGACAAGCTCGCGGGCGCGACGGATCCGGCCGGAGTCGCAGCCGCTGCCGAGGAGGCCCGCCAGCGAGTGTTGGCGTTGGCCACGCCGGCCGAACTGCAAACCGCGATCAGCGAGCACTACAACGCCCTTGGCGACGATGAAGCAGTGGCCGTCCGCTCATCCGCCACAGCTGAGGACTTGGCGTACGCCAGCTTTGCCGGGCAGCAGGACACCTATCTCAATGTGGTTGGTTCGGCGGCACTGCTCGATGCCGTCCGACGCTGCTGGGCCTCGCTGTGGACCGATCGAGCCGTTAGCTACCGCAATGCCAACGGGATCGACCACCGCGGCGTGGCGCTGGCAGTGGTGGTACAGCGCATGATCGATGCGGCTGTGGCCGGAGTGATGTTCACGGCGAACCCGGTCACCGGCAACCGGAACGAAACGGTGATCGACGCAAGTCCAGGACTCGGCGAGGCGGTGGTCTCTGGCGCGGTCAATCCGGACCATTTCGTCGTAAACTCCGTTGACCGCAGTATCGTGACGCGCCGGTTGGGCGACAAACGGGTGATGATCACCAGCCTGCCCGGGGGCGGAACCGAGCGCCTTGAAGTGGCAGACCAGAAGTCGGAACCTTCTCTGGATGATCAGCAGGTGCTGCAACTTGTCGATCTTGGTCAGCAGGTACATCAGCTCTACGGGACGCCGCAGGACACTGAATGGGCGCAGGATTCAGCAGGCCGCTTCTGGTTGACCCAGGCACGGCCGATTACCACCCTGTACCCGCTCCCCCGGACCCACAGACCAGGCCTACGGGTCCTGATGTGTCTGAGCTTGGCTCAAGGCTTGACCAGACCGATCACACCAATGGGAATTGCCGCCATTCGGTTGATTGGAACTTCCGTGTCCACTGCGATCAAAATGCCGCCCGCCCAGCCATTGGCCGGTCCACCCGCGATGCATGCGCCCGGTCAGCGGCTCTTCGTGGACATGACGAGTGTGCTGCGCAACCGGATCGGGCGGCGTGCAGTGATCGCAATCTTCGGAGTGATGGAGGCGCGAGCATCGGCAGTCTTGAAGACCCTCGGCGAGTGGCCCGAATTCTCGATCATAGACTCGCCGAGCCACAAGATGCTTCGCCACATCGCCGGCGCCCTGTTGCGCAACAAAGTGCCGGTACGCGTCGCGGTCGGGCTGGCCAACCCGGAATGGGCCTACCGTGGGATTGCTGCCACCGAGCGGCGGCTACGCAAAGCCCTGACCATACCTGCCAACGCGACGGCCTCCCAACGACTCGACTTCGTCCAGAATCGTCTCGGCGATCTGTTCCTCCTGATGCCGCGAACCCTCGGGTATGTCGTGGGCGGTGGGTTGATGCTAGCCGCGTCTCGCCGGCTGCTGCGCGGCGTGGCCCAACCCGGCGAACTGCAAGAAGTGCTGCGCGGTCTGCCGCACAACATCACCAGCGAGATGGACCTGCAGCTCTGGGAGTTGACCGAGGAGATCCGCAGTGATGAGCCTTCGCGTACGGTCTTCACTGAGTTGGCGGTGCCTGATCTACTGCAGCGCTATCGCGATCGTGCATTGCCGCCCGTGGCGCAGCGCGGCCTTCAGGGATTCCTGCGCCGCTTCGGCCATCGCGCAATCGCTGAGATCGACCTCGGCATGCCACGGTGGTCAGATGATCCGAGCCATCTACTCGGAGTGATTGGCAATTACCTACGCCTCGATGCCGACGATCTTGACCCGGTATCGCAGTTCCGGGCTGGCCAGGTGAAAGCTGAGTCCATGATCACGAGCCTTACTGCACGTGCGGCCGAGCGAAGCCGTCTCCGGGCACGGCTGGCCGGATGGGCGCTGCGGCGAGTCCGCCAGCTCTTGGGGTTGCGGGAGTCGCCAAAGTTCATGCTGATCGTGGCGCTCGCGACGATGCGAGAGCATCTAAGGGCGGTTGGGCAGGAGCTCGCTGCGACCCACGTGATCGATCAGGTTGACGATGTTTTCTTCCTTGACCTGGGTGACGTCCGCCGAGGCCTGGCGGGCGAAGACATGCGTGCACGAGTCGCGGAGCGCCGCGAGGCGTACCAGCAGGAGCTGAAACGACGCCACGTTCCCCGCCTCCTGCTCTCCAATGGCACCGAGCCAGAAGCCGTGGCCGCCGAGGCTGCCCGCCCGGACGGCGCCCTGGCCGGCAGTCCTGCCTCGACTGGCACCGTGACCGGCCGGGCACGGGTCGTGCTCGACCCAGTAGGTGCCCACCTCGAGCCCGGCGAGATCTTGGTTGCACCTTCGACCGATCCCGGCTGGACTCCGCTGTTCTTGACAGCCGGCGGCCTGGTCATGGAGATGGGCGGCTCGAACTCCCATGGCGCGGTGGTGGCGCGCGAGTACGGCATTCCGGCCGTGGTCGGCGTTCCTGAGGCGACACACAAGATCGAGACCGGACAGTTGATCACTGTGGATGGGGCCGCCGGCCTGGTGAGCCTCGCGGCTTAGCGCTGGGATTGACGCTGTCCTGGATAGCTACTGAGGCTCCAGCAGCTCAGCGGTTCGGTGCTGCCGATGTGCATCTAAAGCAGCGAAGACTCGCTCCGACACTTCGTCGATCGGGCCGAGACCGTCGACCTCGACCAGCAGGCCGCGCGAGCGATAGACCTCAACCAGCGGCTCGGTCTGTTCAGCGTAGACCTGGAGGCGGACTCGGATCGTTTCCTCGTTATCGTCGGAGCGCGCGTCGATCTCCGCACGCCTGAGCAATCGTGCGACGACCTCGTCAATGTCGGCCAGCAGCGAGATGACCGCGTCGAGTGGACGGTCAGTCTCGGCGAGGTAGTTGTCTAGGGTTCGCACCTGCTGCAGGGTACGTGGGTAGCCGTCCAGCAGGAAGCCGGCGGCGCAATCGCTTTGTGCGAGCCGATCTTTCACGATCTCGTTGGTGATTTCGTCGCTTACGTACCCACCGGACTCCATGATCGCCCGCACCTGGCGGGCCAGCGGGGTGTCGGCGTGCTTCATGGCTCGGAATATGTCGCCGGTCGATATCGCCGGTATCCGATAGTGCTCAGCGATCAGCTTGGCCTGCGTTCCCTTGCCTGCACCCGGAGGGCCCATGATGAGGAGTCGCATTAGCGCAGGAACCCTTCGTAATTGCGCTGCTGGAGCTGGCTCTCGATCTGTTTCACAGTGTCGAGCCCAACACCGACGATGATGAGAATCGAGGTGCCGCCGAAGGGGAAATTCTGATTAGCGTTCAGAAGGATGAAGGCGACCGACGGCAGCAGTGCGATCAGTCCCAAGTACATGGACCCGGGGAACGTCAGGCGAGACAACACAAAGCTGAGGTAGTTCTCGGTTGGCTTCCCTGCTCGGATGCCGGGGATGAAGCCGCCGTACTTCTTCATATTGTCGGCGACTTCGTTCGGGTTGAACGTGATCGCGACATAGAAGTATGCGAAGAACACGATCAGCAAGAAGAACGTCAGGATGTAGATCGGATGGTCGCCTTTGACGAAGTTCGCGCTGATCCAGGACGATAACCTGTCATCCGGCCGGAACTGTGCGTAAAGAACCGGCAGATACAGTAGCGAGGAAGCAAAGATAACCGGGATGACACCGGCCTGGTTGACCTTGATCGGGATGTAGGTGGTGGTGCCGCCGAACATCCGTCGCCCCACCATTCGCTTGGCGTACTGCACCGGAATCCGGCGCTGGGACAGTTCGACGAAGATCACGCCGAGCATGACGAGCAATCCCAAACCGATCACCAGCAGGAACACGACCCACCCCGTCGAGCCCGGACGGGCGACCTTGAGGCTCCACAGTGCACTGGGGAAGGTGGCAGCGATCTGGGTGAAGATCAGTACTGACATGCCGTTGCCGACGCCGCGTTCGGTGATGAGCTCGCCCAGCCACATGATGACGCCGGTGCCGGCTGTCATCGTCAGAATCATGACGACCACAGGAAAGATGCTCTTGTCGTAGACCAAGCCAGGGCATCCGGTGAAGAGTCGGTCGTTCACCGCCACCGTGACGAAGGCGGTGGAATTGAGAACGGCCAGCACCAGGGTCAGGTAGCGGGTGTACTGAGTGATCTTGGCCTGCCCCGCCTGACCCTCTTTCTTGAGGGCTTCTAGACGCGGAATGACCACGGTGAGCAGTTGCAAGATGATGCTGGCCGTGATGTAGGGCATGATGCCCAGCGCAAAGATCGCCAGCTGAAGCAGCGCGCCGCCGGAGAACAGGTTGATCAGGGAGTAGAGCCCCTGCTGCTCACCGGTGCTGGCCTGCTTGAGGCAAAAGCTCACCTGTTCGACGTTGACGTTTGGCGTGGGAATGATCGAACCGAGTCGGAAGACCGCAAGGATCGCAAGCGTAAAGAAGATCTTCTTGCGTAGGTCCGGAGTCCGGAACGCGTTGGCGAACGCGGCGAGCACCCGTGCCCTCCCTTTCTCGTGACAATCCTGGACGCGACTGAACTGCTTGCGCCTCGCAACGTACGGCAGCTCACGCGAACAGGACCGACCGACTTTATCAAGAACCGACGACGAACCCCGCATCGTCTCGGCCGCCTGAACCGTTCCCTCAAAACCTCACTCTAGGTGACGGCACCAGGAGCGACTTACGCCTAGCTAGCGTTGCCAGCTGCCTGCTCGAGTGAGCTTTTGAGGGATCAACGCCGTCTTACTAACGAATCCGGTGGTGTGTGGACGACCGTCTTGCCATGATGTGTGCCTGGTTCTGGTAGACCGTCAGCGCGAGGGGCCCGACGGATCGCCACCGCCAGCATGCACTCGACCACAAGGCAAGGTGCAGCAGTGTCACGTGAACAACGGGCTCTTCGCGGAGCCGGCGATGTCGACCTGCCTCCGGCGCACCCAGTCGCCACGTGGGCTGCCACCGCGCTGGCCTGTCTGCTCGTGCTGCTTGCCCTGCTTGCTCCGGACGAACCCAGCCGTCTAACGCCTGGCTTGTTTGTCAGCGTCCCGATGGAGGGACTTCTCTGGGTCGCGTTGCTGCTCGTCCTGCCGACGAAGGCGAAGTCGGTTGCAGCGACGCTGGTAGGCCTGGCGCTGGGTGTGCTGAGCATCGTCAAGCTCCTCGACATCGGGTTTTTTGCAGTCCTCGCTCGGCCCTTTCACCCGCTTATGGACTGGAAGCTGCTTGACGACGCCATGAGGTTCCTCGCCGGAGCGATCGGCGCGGGCCCGGCGATCGGCTCCCTTGCGGTAGCAATAACACTCAGCACCGTGCTGGTCATCTTCATGACGCGATCAGTGCAACACCTGAGCCGCCTCGTGGTCCGTCACAGCTCGGCTGCAGCCCACGCAGTCGTCGTACTCGCCGTCCCATGGCTCACCTGCGCCATGCTTGCTATCCAGGTCGTGCCAGGCGTACCCATCGCAGTGGAGGCGTCAACGGCCTATCTTCACACCCGTTCGCAGTCGACGGCGGCTGGTCCGCAGGATCGCCCGTCGATTGCGACGGAGGTCTCTGCTGATACGTTCCAGAACATCCCGACGAAAGATCTATTGGCCGCACTGCGGGGCAAGGACGTGATCATTGCCTTCGTCGAGAGCTACGGCCGCGATGCCGTCGAGGATCCAGAATTTGCCCCCCAAGTCGGTAATGTGCTCGACGCCGGCGATCGTCGACTTCGCGCGGCGGGATTCACTTCTCGGAGCGCTTTCCTCACCTCACCAACCGCCGGCGGCAGCAGCTGGCTCGCCCACGCCACGTTGCTTTCCGGCCTATGGATCGATAACCAGCAGCGTTACGAGGACCTAGCTGCCAGCCAGCGCTTGACCCTAACCAGGGCGTTCCAACGCGCCAGCTGGCGCACAGCCGGCGTCATGCCAGGCAACGACTCCGCCTGGGCCGAGAGTAGATCCCTCGGCTACGACCAGATCTACGGCGCAAAGGACATGGGATACCAGGGCCCGCGGTTCAGCTGGGCTAGCATGCCCGACCAGTACGCCCTATCAAAGTTCGAAGGCATCGAGCGCTCACCTCGGAACCACCCCCCGGTCATGGCAGAGATCACCCTCGTCTCGAGCCATGCGCCCTGGGAGCCTATCCCCCGACTCGTCAGCTGGGACGACGTCGGAGACGGCTCAGTGTTCGACACGATGGCCGCGCCCGGCGATCCGCCGGAGGCGATCTTGACCAGGAATCCCAAGCGGGTACGTGCCGCCTACCGAGCCTCCATCGAGTACTCGCTGAGCACTCTCATCTCTTACGTGGAAACCTACGGCGACGACAATCTGGTGCTGGTCTTCCTCGGCGACCATCAGCCCTCCCCGATCGTCACTGGTCGAGACGCCAGCCGTGACGTACCGATCAGCATCGTTGCCCGCGACCCAGCCGTCTTCGAGCGGATCGCACCTTGGGGGTGGCAGGAGGGCCTGCAGCCCGATCCGCAAGCCCCGGTCTGGCGGATGGACGCCTTCCGGGATCGATTTCTCACCGCATTCGACGCCGCGGGCCCGGCCAATCATCACCGCCAGTGACGGCAGTCAACATGGGAGTCAGATCTCGGTAGTGCTGCCACCCGCGGCGGCGATCTTCTCCTTCGCTGACGCCGAGAATGCGTGTGCGCTCACCTGGAGCGTGACCGAGATGTCGCCATTACCGAGGATCTTGACAGGCGCCCCCGGACGTACCGCCCCTGCAGCCACCAGGTCCGCGACGCCAACCGTGCCACCGTCCGGGAAGAGCTGGCTCAGCCGATCCAGGTTGACCACCTGGTGTTCCACCCGGAACGGGTTCTTGAAACCACGCAGCTTTGGCAACCGCATGTGCAGCGGCATCTGGCCGCCCTCGAAGTTCTGCGGCACCGTGTGACGGGCGCCGGAGCCCTTAGTGCCGCGGCCGGCTGTCTTGCCGCGCCTGCCAGCCACTCCACGGCCTACTCGGATCTTCGCCTTCTTCGCTCCCGGTGCCGGCCGAAGGTGATGAACCTTCAACGCCATGTCAGTCGACCTCCTCCACGGCCACCAAATGCGTGACCGTCTTGATCATGCCGCGAACCTCCGGCCGATCCTCGCGGACCGACTCGTCGCCGACCCGCTTCAGACCCAAGGTCCGCAGCGTGTTCCGCTGGTTCTGCTTGCCCCCAACCGCGCTCCGCACCTGGCGAATTTTCAGCTGTGTCATGACGAGCTCACCGTCTCACGCGCCCGCAGCAGCGCTGCCGGCGCTACATCCTCGACAGCCTTGCCGCGGCGTTTGGCCACTGACTCCGGTTGCTCGAGACTTTGTAGCGCAGCCACCGTCGCGTGCACCACGTTGATGGCGTTGGGAGAACCGAGTGACTTCGCGAGCACATCGCGTACGCCGGCGCACTCCAGCACCGCACGAGCCGAACCACCGGCAATCACCCCGGTACCCGGAGAGGCCGGCCGTAGCAGCACGACACCAGCAGCCTTCTCGCCCTGAACCGGATGCGGGATGGTGCCCTGGATTCGCGGCACGGTGAAGAAGTGCTTCTTCGCCTCCTCAACACCTTTGGCAATCGCTGCTGGGACCTCCTTGGCCTTGCCGTAGCCGACGCCGACGGTGCCGTCACCGTCGCCCACCACCACGAGTGCGGTGAAGCTGAATCGTCGACCGCCCTTGACGACCTTGGCCACCCGGTTGATCGCAACCACGCGTTCGATGTAGTTGCTCTTCTCAGCGGCCTGGCCACGACGATCGTCCCGGCCGCGACGCTCCCCACCGGCGCCGCCAGTGCGGCGCTGGGTTCCAGTCAATTCCCTCTACCTTCCGTTCATCATCAAAATCCCGCACTCCGAGCGTCGGTCGCGCGAGCAGTGTGCTAAAAACCCAGTCCGCCCTCGCGGGCACTGTCCGCCAACGCAGCAACGCGTCCGTGGTACTTGTATCCCGCGCGGTCGAAGACCACGCTCTCGATGCCGGCTGCCTTGGCACGCTGGGCGATAAGGCCGCCAACCTGCTTGGCCTTCTCGGACTTGTCCCCGGTCGCGGCTCGCAGATCCGCCTCCATGGTGGAGGCGGAGGCGATGGTACGGCCCTGCGTGTCGTCGATGACCTGCGCGGAGATGTGCCGCGCCGAGCGCGTCACCACCAGTCGAGGACGCTCTGGTGCGCCAAAGACCTTTTTGCGCACCCGAACTTGCCGGCGTAGGCGCGCTGCGCTCCTGGGCGACATGCGCTTGTGTTGGGATAGCGAGACCGCCATCGTCACTTACCAGCCTTTCCAACCTTGCGACGAATCCTCTCCCCCGCGTATCGGACGCCCTTGCCCTTGTACGGCTCGGGCTTGCGGAGCTTGCGAATGTTTGCTGCAACCTCACCCACCCGCTGTTTATCGATGCCGAGGACCGAGAATCGGGTCGGCGTGTCGACGTTGAAAGTGATGCCCTCCGGCGCGCGCACCTTGACCGGATGGCTGTATCCGAGCGCGAACTCAAGCTCCGTCGGACCCCTCGAGACCACCCGGTAGCCGACACCGACGATCTCAAGCCTCTTCTCATAACCGGTAGTGACACCGGTCACCATGTTGGCGACCAAGGTACGCGTCAGGCCGTGCAGCGACTTGCTTACCCGCTCGTCATCTGGGCGGGTCACCTGCAGCTCGCCGTTCTCACCATGGGTCACCT
>JBKOZG010000231.1:0-3731 GCA_046725775.1 Actinomycetota bacterium
CCCCAATTCTGCCCTCCATAGCAAGGGCGTGTTGCAGACTCGTTGCAGAAAAGTGGTCATATGTGAAACATTGGGCGCCCTTGGGCGTCCTCCAGTGACAACTTGTTGCAATGATGTCCCTCAAGCATCCGCCAACTCCAACCGCGCTTGCTCGCACCTTCAGGCGGGACGCGCCCTCTAGTGAAAGTGGTCAAATTCCGCAGCGCGTCAGCGAAGTCGAGGTCACAGGGGACGAGCTCCAGGCTGTGGTCCGCACCTGGTGCAACTCCCACGTCCACTCAAGGGCTACGGACCGGGGTCAGTCGCCAGCGAGGTTGCGGCTGCGCTGGTTGACTCCCAGTTCACCGTAGGGATAGTCGGTTGCGTGCAAGTCGCTCGCCTGGTCCAGCGCCGCGGTCTCCTCGGCACTGAGGTGCAGGTCGGCTGCGTGCAGGTTGGCTTCCAGCTGGTCCGTGGTACGCGCGCCCAAGATCGTAGAAGTCACTCCCGGTCGGTCTGTGACCCAGGCCAGAGCCACCTCAGCCATCGAGACGCCCCGATCCTCAGCCACCTTCTGTACAGCATCGATGACGTTCCACGTGCGGTCCGTACCCCGTCGGTCGTATGCCTCCATGCCGCGGCCCGGATCCTCTCCGAGGCGGGTGCTTCCGGTCGGGCGCTCGTCACGCTGGTACTTGCCAGACAGCCAGCCGCCGCCCAACGGGCTCCAGGGCAGCATTCCCATACCTGCATCGAGTACAGCGGGCACGATCTCCCACTCGATCTCCCGGACGATCAAGCTGTATTGCGGCTGCAGCGTCACCGGACCCGCAACGCCGAGAGCATTGGCGAGGTGGACTACCTTCGTCAGTTGCCAGCCCGTGAAGTTGGACAGACCGTAGTAGCTGATCTTGCCTGCTCGGATGAAGCCGTCGAGCGTACGCAAAGTCTCCGCAAGCGGCGTCGACGGGTCGAATGCATGCACCTGATAGAGATCGATCGAGTCAAGCCCGAGTCGCGACAACGATGCGTCAAGCGCGCGCGTCAGATGCCGGGTTGACAGTCCAAGGGCATTAGGTTCACGACCCATCGCGAACCGGCCCTTGGTAGCGAGAACCACGCGCTCCGTCACGTCAGCGGGTCGGCTGGCGAACCAGCGACCGATGATCTCCTCCGACTGGCCGCCGCCGTACACGTCAGCCGTATCCACCAGAGTGCCGCCCGCCTCGATGAAGCGATCGAGCTGCTGGTGCGAGCCGGCCTCGTCCGTCTCGACCCCGAAGGTCATGGTTCCTAAGCAGAGCGAAGAAACGGCGCAGCCACTGCGCCCGAGAGTGCGATAGTCCATGTTCTCGTTTCTATCACTGCACTCTTCATGATCAGATACGGACCGGGTCCCGACGTCGCAGCAGGGAGGCCTACCCACCGCTTTATCGGCCGGCTTGCCGACTGTCAAGTCTGTAGGATGACTTCAGAATCAGCACAAATTTGACGACATTTGCTGGCTGATTCCTGCATCCTTATTCTTGTGCCTGATCGGGGGCGGATCGGAACAGAGTCAACGGGAGAGCCCATGAAAACGGTCTATCGAGTGCTTGCCTATGCCATCGCAGCGCTGGTTGCAGTCCAGGCGGCCGCCATCGGATACGCGGTCTTCGCGCAGCTGCACTGGATTGAAAAAGGCGGCACGCTCGACGGGGCAGCACTCGAATCCGGCGCGCCCGGCACTGGGGCTTTTATCTTCCACGCCTTGAACGGCTACGCCGTACTGCTTGTGGCACTCGCGTTGCTGATCGTCTCGTTCTTCGCGAAGATTCCGCAAGGCGTCAGGTGGGCGGTGATCGTCTTGGTGTGTACCGTCCTTCAGATCGCCTTGGGTACTCTGTCGCGTCTCCTGGCTCCGATCGGAGCGGTGCACGGTGCGATCGCACTGGTCCTCTTCGGCGTCGCCGTGATGGCGGCGATGCGGGCGCAGAAGTCTGCTGCGGTCAAGGAACCCGTAGCAGCACAAGTGGCGTAACGCGCGACGCCGACCATGGCCGGTAACCCGACCCGGGTGCGGCTCGTCCTATCTGTGCTCGCCACACTCGTGATCCTCGCCCCGCTTGCCTGGCTGTGGCAGGCGAGCCTGGTGCCGAAGAGCTATTCAGTCATGGAGATGGGCTATCTCGACTACGGGGGTGGTCCGGTCGGTGGCCATGACCACGGTTCGACAGATCGTTCGGTCACTGACCTGGTGGCGGAGGACGCCCGCAAGGCCGACGTTCGTGTCGACCTTGTTGCCGAGCAACAAAACCTTGCCATCGGCGGACGATCGGTGGCCGGCTACACCCTGAACGGCACTTCGCCGGGGCCTACCATCACCGCGCATCAGGGCGAGCTGGTCGAAGTGCACGTGCGGAACGCCTCGGTCAGGGATGGCCTTACCTTGCACTGGCACGGGTACGACGTCCCGGCGGCGATGGACGGGGTTGCTGGCGTCACCCAGGACGAAGTGCCAATCGGCAATGAGTTCACGTATCGCTTCGTGGCCGATCAAGTCGGGACCTATTGGTATCACTCACACCAGGTCTCCCATGAGCAGGTGATCGGCGGGCTCTTCGGCACGCTGGTCGTGCTGCCTAAGACTGGCCACGGCGAGGCCGTCGATGTGGTCGCGACCGCCCATACATACGCTGGAACGAAGACGATCAACGGCGTCGCCAGTGATCTTCAGGTGCCGGCTAAACCAGGCGAGCGAGTGCGGGTCCGGGTGACCAATACCGACAATGGCCCGATCGAGACCTGGGCCGACGCGCCATTCCGGGTGCTGGCAATCGACGGCTACGAGATCAATGCCCCGACAGATGTGACGGAGCGTTCGGTGACGATTACGGCAGGTGGCCGTGCTGATCTTGGCGTCACGATGCCGAGTGACGGCAAGGGCGTACGCGTGCAGGTGTCGAAGGGCACCGCAGTCATCTTGGGTGCTAGTGCTCCAACAGCGCCGCCCCAACCGGCAACCGCCCTCGATCTGTTGAGCTACGGAAGTCCGACCGCGCTGAGCTTCGACCCAGCACAGCCGGACCGGCGTTTCGACTACTCGATCGGCCGGCGACCAGGCTTTGTCAGGGGCCGGCCAGGCGTGTGGTGGTCGATCAACGGGCACCTCTATCCCAATGTGCCGATGTACGTGGTCCGTGAAGGCGACGTCGTGATCATGCACATCGACAATCACAGCGGCGAGGTGCATCCCATGCACCTGCATGGACATCACGCCGTGGTGCTCGCGCGCAACGGCGTCGCCGCGACAGGCAGCCCTTGGTGGTTCGACTCGCTGAACGTGCTCGACGGCGAGACGTACGACATCGCGTTTGCGGCCACGAATCCCGGAATCTGGCTCGATCACTGCCATCAGCTCAAGCATGCGGCGGACGGCATGGTGGCTCATCTGATGTATCAGGGGGTCAGTACGCCATACCGGATTGGTGGAACGCCCGACAACCAACCTGAGTAACGCCGATTTGTTAGATCTAGGAGGACTACGTGAGTGGGACATTCGATGTCGTGGTGAGCCGTACCTTTCCGGTTTCGCCGGAGCAGGCCTGGCGCGCTTGGAGCGAGCCTGAGCTCGTGAAGCAGTGGTGGGGACCGATTGGCTTCAGCTGTCCCGTAGCAGATGTCGATCTTCACGTTGGTGGACGCACGCTGGTGGCGATGCGGGCTCCGGCCGAGTTTGGCGGTGGAGACATGTACAGCACATGGACCTACAC
>JBKOZG010000315.1:0-7093 GCA_046725775.1 Actinomycetota bacterium
GTTCGACGCTGCCCGCTCGCGGCCGGACCGTTCATCGATGCCCGACCTTACCTGCGCTCGCCTTTGGCTACAGGTTTTGAGTGTCGGGGCCGGGCGCTACGACGTCATGAGTCGGCAGCATTGGGAGGTCCGAGATAGACCTTCCTGGGGTAGACGGCGTGGGCACCAACCACTCGGTCAAGGAACAGGGTGCCGTCGCAGTGATCGATCTCATGCTGCAGCGCGCGCGCCTCGAAGGCATCGGTGGTGAGCAGCACCCGTTCGCCGCTCAGAGGAAGCGAGCCAGCCACGGTTACCCTGGTCGCCCGCTTCACCTCACCGGTGAGGTCTGGTACCGACATGCAGCCCTCACGGCCCTTTTCGTTGCGGCTGGCCTCCACGATTTCAGCGTTCACCAGCACAATCAGCCCGTGCGTCGTCCGCGTCTTCGGATGAGCCGAGACGTCGATGCAAAAGGCTTGTGCCGACACCCCGACCTGAGGCGCCGCGAGCCCCACACATCCCGGTGAAACGCGCATTGTCGCGACGAGGTCCGCGCAAAGCTGGACAACGACAGGGTCGGCAGGGTCGACGGGCAACCCCGAAGCCGACAGCACATGGCTTGGGGCGTGAATCACATCGAGGATCCGGCCGTCAGGCAGAGTCGGCAGCGTCAAGTTCACAGCTGGTCGTTCTCGATCAATCGCATGCTTGTCTCCACACCTAACTCCGCAGACACTTCGGCGAGCCGGGCTTGGAGCGCCTCGATATCGGTCGATCGGGGCAAATCGACCTCGGCAAGCAGGACGTAAAGGGTCCCCGCGAGGCGCGTGGTCAGATCGGTGATGTTGCCACCCGCGTCGGCAATCACGCTAGCCAGCCGCGCGACAATCCCGAGCCGGTCGGCGCCGTGGACGGTCACCAGGTAGGTGGATCCGAGCGGTGGAAACTGCGGTTCCTCTGGAACCTCACGCACGGCGACGTCGAGCGAGCCATTGACGAGCGGTTGTAATGCGGCCTCGATCTGGGCGGCGTCCGCCTGACCAGCACAGATCAGGGTCATAGCGAAATGACCGCGCAGCAGCGTCATCGAGGAGTCCTCAAGGTTCATGCCGCACTGCGACAACACCTCCGCAGCCTGCGCGATGATGCCAGGGCGGTCGTGGCCGACAACCGTGATGGCAAGAGAGGTCATCGCGGCATTGTGTCACCGGTGGATGAGCTGCAGGGCAATCCCATCGAGAATGTCGGATTCGCTGACTATCAGGTCCGCCACATTCAGGCGGGCGGCAATGCGGGCCTCAACCAGCGAACCTCCGGTGATCACATCGGCGCGCCCGGGGTGCATTGACGGCAATGCCTTGATTTCCTCAACCGTCATCCGGGCCAGCCGGTGGAGCAACTCCTGCACTGCCGGCAGAGGAATAACGGCACCGTGTACCTGCTCGCGGTCGTAGTGCTTCAGCTCCAGATACACTCCAGCCAGTGTTGTCGCGGTGCCACCGACCCCAATCCAGGTGCCGATCGAGGCGAACTCCACCCCGCTGCCCGCCAAAAGGTCGTCTACGTACTCGATGGCCCGTGCAAGATCATCATCTGCAACTGGGTTCTGCTTCAAGAAACGTTCGGTGACGCGCACCGATCCGATGTCGATTGAGATCGCGCGGTAGATCTCGCCAGCGGCGCTGCCGGTGATCAATTCGGTGGAACCGCCGCCAATGTCCATCACCAAGACTGGCTGGCCCTCTGGGTTGACCCGGCTGAGGGCTCCGAGGAAGGACAGCTGGGCCTCAGTCGCACCGCTGATCACGTCGGGCAGCACTCCCAGCCGTTGCATGATGCCGGCGAAGAAGCTGTCGCGGTTCCTGGCATCCCGTGCCGCCGACGTCGCCACGAAGCGCACCTTCGGGACGGACACGTTCGCTTTCTTGATCAATTCCGCGTACTGATCAACCACCGCGAAGGTGCGCTGCAAGGCGTCGGGATGGAACTCACCGCTGGCATCGACGCCCTGGCCGAGCCTCACGATTTCCAGGCGCCGGTCCAGCTCTCTCAGACCACCGGAGCCGGCGGGTTCCGCGATCAACAAACGGATCGAATTCGTCCCGCAGTCAATGGCGGCGACGCGCGTCATGACAACTCCTCCAAGCAGGGGCGAGTCCAGAACAGGCCCATGGTCTGAACGGCCTCGTCACCGAGCGGGTTCACGCCGGTGCCGGCTGCAAGCGCGTGAGCCACCAGCGCATGCAGACACTTCACCCGATCAGGCATTCCTCCGGCGCTGACACTGGCGATCTCTGGCACCGAATCCAGCCGCTCCCGGTCAGCCAGGTACTGCATATGAGCTCGCCGATAGGCCAGCGCAAGATCATGATCACGGCTCAGTCGATCATTCATCTCGGCCATGAGACCTTGCGACTCCAGGGCGGAGCAAACAGTAACTGCCCGCGGGCAGGTGAGGTAATACGTCGTCGGGAACGGCGTGCCGTCAGGCAGCCGGGGTCGGGTGACGACCACCGCGGGCTTGCCGCATGGACAGCGGTATGCAACCCCCACCATGCCGCGTGGCGGTCGCTGCAACTGCGCGGCCACGACCGACTCATCGGCGGCGGTCATAGGTTCGGGCACAGTCGTATTCTCTCAACCGACAGAGTTGGAACGACCGCGTGCTGCGAGCGTCGGGAATCGCGCGCCGGCGCGCGGAGCCAGGCTGGCGCGGGAGCACCAGCCTCACTGAGCGGAGCGAGCAATGGACACGGGCGAGACGTTCTTTCCTCTGCGAGCGACGACGACGGCGGCGGACTCACCGCGCGATGCGCGAGCAGCACGCAAAAAGGGGCTACGCGGACATGGATGACCGCACGGGTGTGGCGGTGGTCGGCAGCATCAATGCCGACTTGGCAGCCTTCGGCTCACCCCTGCCGCGCCCGGGCGAAACGGTCATTGGCACCGACTTCTCACTCGTGCTCGGCGGAAAAGGCGCGAATCAGGCGATCGCCTCGGTGCGCTCGGGCACAGCAACCTACATGATCGGGGCTGTGGGCGATGACTTGCTCCGCGGCCTCACGCTGGGCACGCTCGCCGACGAAGGCGTCGATGTCACTGCAGTTCGCATCATGGACGGCTCAACTGGCATCGCACATATCCGCGTCGATGTGCTCTCTGCGCAGAACGACATCATGATCATTCCAAATGCCAATCACCGGCTGAGCCCTGACGATGTTGAGAGCTCGCTCCGAGCGTTGCGTGATCATGTCTCCGTCGCCTTGGTACAGCTGGAAATTCCGCTCACCGTCGTGCAGCGGGTAGCCGAGGTCTGTGAGGACTGCAAACTGCGACTGGTCCTGGACCCTGCACCGGCGCAACGAATACCTCCAGAGGTATGGCCGGGCGTCTTTGTGGTCAAGCCGAACGAGCTCGAGGCCGAGATACTGACAGGCATTCCTGTCACAGATCGCAGTTCGGCTGAGCAGGCGGCGCAATGGTTCCTTGATCGCGGTGTCAGCATCGCTATGATCACTCGCGGCGCCCTTGGCGTCATCGTCGCCGGACCCGAGGGCGTCGCGGAGTATCCCGCTTTCCCAGCGACGCCCGTGGACACGACTGCCGCCGGTGATGCCTTCTCAGGCGCACTCGGCGGAAGCCTGGCTCGCGGCGCCTCACCTTCCGAAGCCGTGCGACGCGGTCTAGCCGCTGGGGCGTTGGCAGTCACAGTTCGAGGAGCTAGCCCAAGCCTTCCGACGGGCGAGGCCGTCGATGCCTTCCTGGCCGCCCAAAGCTGACTAGCGAGGTGTTGCCGAGGGTGTGTCGCTCTTAGGCGGGGTCTTGACTGTGATCGTCTTTTCCTTGACTTCGGACTTGACCGGCGCGGGCCGATCCGCGGCCTGCACCGAGCCCCACAGCTTGGACCACCACGCGTCCTGCGCAGATTCATCCGGCGCCGTTTCCGCGGTGATCTTCGCGCCCCCGCCGAGTGGCTTGCCGTCGGCACCCACGACCCTGTAGCCGATCTCCCCCGGCACCACCCAACCCAGCCGGTCCCGGGCTTGGGTCCTCACGTACGTCTCATCTCCCCAGCTGGCTAACTCGCCCTGCAGTTCACGAATCCGCTGTTGACGCTCGGTAATCTCCGCGTTGGTCGAAGCGATCTCGTGAGCCTGGGCAAAATAGATGCGCAACGATGTGGCGTACGAGATCGTCAAGATCAGCAGCACGACCGCGAGAGCGATGGCGCGGGCACTCAAGCTCGATCGTCGGCGCAACAGCGGAGTTGCGGATTCGTCTCGTCGCACGGTCTCTGCCTTCGGCATACGCGTTGCCGAGGACGGCTTGCGTGCCTGGCTGCGGGCTCGCGGCTTTCCCCGTCCAGGGCCTTCGCCGCCCTGGCGAGAGGTTGGGCGCGAACCGGATGGCACCGCCTCAGGCCTTGAACCTCGGGAACGCCGAGCCGCCGGCGTAGCGCGCTGCGTCGTCGAGGTCCTCTTCGATCCGCAACAGCTGGTTGTACTTGGCTACCCGATCGGTACGCGCCGGAGCGCCAGACTTGATCTGGCCGCAGTTCGTCGCCACGGCAAGATCAGCAATAGTAGTGTCCTCGGTCTCGCCGGAACGATGGCTCATCATGCAACGGAAGCCGGCCCGGTGGGCCAGATCGACGGCGTCCAGGGTCTCGGTCAATGAGCCGATCTGGTTGACCTTGACCAGCAGGGCACTGGCCGCTTTCTCCGCGATGCCGCGCTGCAGCCTGGCAACGTTGGTGACAAACAAGTCGTCGCCTACCACCTGAATCTTGTCGCCGATCTTGCTGACCAGCGCGCTCCAGCCTGACCAGTCGTCCTCAGCCAAAGGGTCCTCGATGGAGACGATCGGGAAGTCGGAAATCCACTGCTCGTAAATCCCCGTCATCTCATCGGCTGATCGCGGTGTGCCCTCGAAGGTGTAGGTGCCAGCGTCGAAAAACTCGGTGCTCGCGACGTCCAGCGCCAGCGCGATGTCGCTACCGGGCGTGAGTCCCGCGGACTGCACTGCCGTTGAGATGAGCTCGAGCGCGGCCACATTGGCGGGCAAGTTGGGCGCGAAGCCACCCTCGTCACCGAGGCCGGTCGCCAGTCCTTGCTTCTTCAGCACCGACTTGAGCGAATGGTAGACGGTCGCACCCATCTCCAGGGCGTCCCGGAACGTCGAGGCGCCGATCGGGGCGATCATGAATTCTTGAACGTCCACGTCGGAGTCGGCATGTGCCCCGCCGTTGACGATATTCATCATGGGCACTGGGAGCAGGTGGGCGTTCGGGCCGCCGATGTAGCGGTAAAGCGGCAGATCCGCGGAGTGCGCAGCCGCGTGGGCGACCGCCAGCGAAACACCGAGGATGGCGTTGGCGCCGATCTTGGACTTGCTGTCCGTACCATCCAGGTCCAGCATCGCCTGATCAACCAGCCGCTGTTCGCTGGCCTCGTACCCGATGAGCTCCGGCCCGAGCTGGTCGATCACACCGAGGACGGCCTTGCTGACGCCCTTCCCGCCGTAGCGAGCCTCACCGTCGCGAAGCTCTACCGCTTCGAAGGCGCCGGTCGAGGCACCTGAAGGAACAGCGGCCCTGCCCTCTGAGCCATCGTCCAGGATGACTTCGACCTCGACGGTCGGGTTGCCGCGGGAATCAAGAATTTCTCGCGCCCCTATGAACTCAATGCTCGCCACGAGCGCCGCCTTTCCGATGCTGTCCCGGATCCACGCGCCCGGGCACTAGAAACCGATGTGGCCTCAGCCTATCGGCGCAGCAGCGCTCAGCATTGGGCGCCGCACGCGCGAATGCCAGAATCGTTCAGCGAGCGGCTGCTGCCGAGAAGCGCACTATTTCCGCTTGCGTAACGTCCGGGCGTGGACCCAGTTCACGCCGACGATGCCAGCCCACGACACAGCCACCCCAATGATGCTTGGATCGACCTCGCTGGCGCTGATTGCCGTGATCGGGATACCCATGACCATGGAGACGATGGCCAGCGCGAACTGCCGGCCGCGGCCAGTCTGCTCAGCCGCTTGCGCCCGATTGGCGAGTTCAGCCTGCTGGCGAAGCTCTGCAGCGCGCTCGTCGGCTAGCTCTTCTACCCGTTCGGCGAGGTTCGCGGCGACATATTCGGTGTATTCGGGCCCCAGTTCCATTCGTGCTGCGAAGGCGGCCTCCGCATCGCGACGTAATTCCTCGCTTGGCTTATGCGGCGCGCGACGATAGTGCGGCTGCACCGGATATGGAGCCGCGGGATTCAACGGGTATGGCTGAGCCTGCGGATTCTGCTGAGGATAGTTTTGTGGCGGGTAGCTCAGAGGGGGATAGTTCTGGGGAGGGTAATTCTGGGGCGGATGCTCCTGAGGGGCCGGCCGTTGCTGCGGGGGCTCGGACATGTCCAACAGAATAGGCGACCGCTGCTAAGCCGGAGTTGCGTCGTCGCGCGCCGACTCGGCATGACGAACCTGGGCCTCCAGGGCTCGCACCGCGTCACGAAGCGCCTGCTCGGGGTCGATTCCACATGCTTGAGCGCGCGCCACCAGCATCAGGATCTGTGCACCCGTCTCCTCTGCTGTCGTCGGCTCGTCGGGTAGCACGAGCTCCACGCGCCGGGATCGGGCCTTGCCGATGACCTTGTTGGCCCGCGCGAGGCCGGAGAGCTGCTCGGGAATTCCTTGTAGCGCGGAGGCGCGCCCCTTCTCGGCCGCCTTACGCTGCTCCCACGTGTAGTGCAGGTCGATTGGTATCTCAGCGGTCGCAAAAACGTAAGGATGTCTGGATATGAGTTTGTCGGCGATACCCCGGGCAACATCGTCCACACTAAAGCCGGCTGCCTTTTCGCTGGCGATCTCAGCGTGAAAGATCACCTGGAGCAGCAGATCACCGAGCTCCTCTCGAAGATGATCTTGGTCTCCAAGCTCAATCGCTTCGACCGTCTCTGCAGTCTCCTCGATCAGGTACTGCACGAGCGACCGATGGGTCTGCTGGGCGTCCCACGGGCACTCCTGGCGCAGCCGGGCCATCACTGAGACCAGCCGCTCCAGCTCAGGCAGCGGCACTATGGCGTCTGGGTAGGTGCTGGCTCGGCCAGAGATGCCGACTTCTCACTGA
>JBKOZG010000098.1:0-5210 GCA_046725775.1 Actinomycetota bacterium
TCTTTGATCTTGAGAAGGTGGGTGTCGCGCTGGGCGGCCGGATGCTGCTTCGCGACCTCTCGTGGTCTATTGGCCCCGGCATGCGGATCGGCGTGCTCGGGGTGAACGGCTCTGGTAAGACAACGCTATTACGACTACTGACTGGCGATCTGACGCCGGACTCGGGAAGTGTCAAACACGGCAAGACGTTGCGGATCGGGTACCTGCGGCAGGACATGGAGGAGCTCCGGGGGAGCGACAGGGTGCTGCAGTCGATCGATCGGGTACGAAGGCAGGCGCGCATTGCCACTGGTGCCGAAGCCAGCGCCGGCTCTCTGCTGGAGGACTTCGGCTTCACCGGGGACAGTCTGACAGCACGCCTCGACGACCTGTCTGGCGGCGAACGGCGGCGGCTTCAGCTTCTCCGGTTGCTGCTTGAGGAACCCAACGTCTTGTTGCTGGACGAACCCACCAACGACCTCGACATCGACACCTTGACTGTGATCGAGGACTACCTCGACAGCTGGCCGGGCACACTTATGGTCGTCACCCATGATCGCTACTTTCTGGAGCGGGTCTGCGACGTCTGCTACGCCTTGCTAGGAAACGGCTCATGTGTCCTGCTCCCAGGCGGTGTCGATCAGTACCTGGAGTCTCGCCGCGACCGGCCCAGGGAAAGCCGCAGCGCCAAGGCAGCGGCTGACGCTGTACCAAGGGGCAGCGCCGCCAGGCGACAGGCCAGAAAGGACCTCGCCCGCCTGGAACAGCAGATCGCCCGCCTCGACGAGCGACTCACCGCCCTGCACGAGCAGATGTCGGCCAGCGCCAGCGATTACCAGCGGCTCGCCGAGCTGCAGCGCGAGATCGAGCTGATCAGCGCAAACAGGGGTGAGCTAGAGATGGCTTGGCTGAAGACAGCCGATATCGCTGGCTAGTGCTCTGGCTCCGCGCGAGGAAGGGCGAATTCGAGAGTGCTGGGAGCGCGACACGAGCGGGCTAATTTGGGCCCATGGAGACCGCGCTGCGGCAGCTCGTCGCGACACTTGGTGATGCCGTTCGAACCGATACCGTCACCACCGAGAACTACCGCTTCGACTGGTCACGCGACCCCACGGCCGAAGTGCCCATCGCGGTCGTCCGTCCGCTCACCGCAGGAGAAGTCCAGACAGCTGTCCGATGGGCCGCCCAACACCGGGTACCGGTGGTGCCGCGCGGGGCCGGCAGTGGTCTCTCCGGTGGATCCTCGGCGGTGGCTGGGGGCATCGTCTTGAGCCTGGAGCGAATGCGCTCGATCGAGATCGACATTGCCGCCCGAGTGGCCGTCGTCGAGCCCGGCGCGTTCAATGCCGAAGTCAAGGCGGCGGCGGCAGAGCAAGGTCTCTGGTATCCGCCGGACCCGTCGTCGTACGAGATTTGCTCGATCGGCGGCAACATCGCGACCAACGCCGGTGGTTTGTGTTGTGTCAAGTACGGCGTCACGACCGACTACGTGCTCGGCCTCGACGTGGTGCTCGCCGACGGAACTCTGATCACCCTCGGCGGCAAGCGGATCAAGGACGTAGCTGGCTTATCGCTGCTGAAACTCTTCGTCGGCAGCGAAGGAACCCTCGGCATCATCACGCGCGCCATCCTTCGGCTGATTCCGGCCCAGGGGCGGCGTTCGACCCTGGTCGCATACTTTCCCACTGTGCAGGCCGCCGCCGATACGGTCGTGACGATCGGCCGAACCTTGCGAGCCTCGATGATGGAGTTGATGGATCAGGCCGCGATCAATGCGGTCGAGGACTACCGCTCTATGGGACTCGATCGCTCGGCTGGCGCGATGCTCATCGCCCAGTCGGATGCCCCGGGCGCCGCATGCACAGCAGAGATCGAGTTCATGGAGGTTGCCTGTAACACCGGCGGCGCCAAAGAGGTCTTCATCACCAACGACCCGGACGAGGGTGAACTGTTCGTGGCTGGCCGCCGCACTGCGTTCCCTGCGATCGAGGCCCGCGGCTCCATCCTGCTGGAAGACGTGGGCGCCCCGGTGCCGCAATTGCCCCAGCTGTTATCAGGAATCGCTGCAGTGGCGGAGCGGTATGCAGTCGAGATCCCAGTAGTGGCGCATGCCGGCGATGGAAACACTCACCCGACCATCATCTTCGATCGCGGAGACCCACAGGCGCGGGATCGCGCCTATCTCGCCTTTAACGAGATCATGCAGCTGACCATCCAGCTCGGCGGCACCATCACCGGTGAGCATGGAGTTGGCCGAGCCAAGAAATCCACACTGCCTGCTCAGCTCGGCCCTGACGTGATGGCTCTCTCGCACAAGATCAAGAGCGCACTCGACCCGCTAGGGATCCTCAACCCCGGCGCCATTTTGTAGTCGTCTGCTCGGACGAGTCCACGAGAAGTCTCGGCGAGCGGCAACGTTCCATAACGGAAAACTGCACCCGCACGCACTTTTCTATTGGCGATAGTCCAAGATGATCAACGCCGGTTGATCACCACGGTGCCCACAGCAAGATCATGAAGGCCGCGGCGATCAGTCGAAATGATAAGCGCCGGCAGCGCGAGCGATACCAGCAGTGCGCGGAGCAGCGCTCGCAGCAGACCGAGCGGCTGTGCGTCAAGTCGCACGACCGCGATGCGGCTCAGCAACTGGCCGAAGCTCCCGCCGGCGAGCCAGGACAGCAGCGCGGACTCTACGAAGAAGACCGCCAAGATCATCCAGGCCCGCCAGCCACCGTCGGTAAGCACGGCAGACCCGAAGAAACCAACGGCGATCGCCATGCAGGCAGCCCAATCAATGATCAGGGCGCCGATCCGCGCGCTCCAGCTTGCCAGCGACCCACGTCCTGCAGGTGGTAAGCCCAGACGCTGGCCGGCATAGGCATCGCTCGCCGCGGAGGTGTCGTGTGCCTTGTCCGCCACGTGGCCGAGGTTACCTGGCGCAGTCCCGACTCATGTCGTCCTCTGCCAGCCGCTCGCGGATTCTGGCCACACCGTGTTACACGCGTGAAACATTTGTGCAACTGGACAGAAATCGCATCTCCACTAGGCTCTCAAGGCAACCGAGGGTGGAACACTTCCGCATTCGTCCAGCAATGCCTGCTCAGCGTTGAGTGCGCTCAGGTTGAGCCGGTTGTCCATTTGCGTGCCTTCAAGCACGTAACCACAGAGCGTGCCCAGGGCACGACTTACCTCACCGGAGGACAAATGTTCCAAGGAGCCGACGACCTGTTGGCCTATGTCAAGGATGAGGGCGTCGAGTTCATCGACATTCGCTTCTGCGACCTGCCCGGCATCATGCAGCACTTCACCGTCCCGGTGGGCACGTTCGGCCCCGATTACTTCGAGGATGGAGTCAACTTCGACGGTTCGTCGATCCGTGGCTTCCAAAAGATCCACGAGTCGGACATGGCCCTGTTTCCTGACGCAGCGACGGCCTACCTAGATCCTTTCCGGATAGCAAAGACACTGTGTATCAACTTCTTCGTTCACGACCCGCTGACCAAAGAGCCGTACAGCCGCGATCCACGCAACATCGCCCGTAAGGCTGAGAGCTACCTGGCCTCCACTGGAATCGGCGACACCGCCTATTTCGCCCCCGAAGCCGAGTTCTACATGTTCGACGACGTGCGATTCGAAACCAAGCAACAGACCGGCTACTACGCAATCGACTCCGTGGCCGGCGCTTGGAACACCGGCAGGATCGAGGATGGCGGCAACCGCGGCTACAAGGTTCGTTACAAGGGCGGCTACTTCCCGGTGCCTCCCGTCGACCACTTCGCCGACATACGCGACACCATCGTCAAGAACCTCGAGGCTTCTGGGCTCAGCGTGGAGCGGGCGCACCACGAGGTGGGGACCGCTGGACAAGCTGAGATCAACTACGTCTATGACACGATGCTGAAGGCCGGCGACAACCTGCAGAAGTACAAGTACATCGTCAAGAACACCGCGTGGGCGGTAGGAAAGACCGCCACCTTCATGCCAAAGCCCATCTTCGGCGACAACGGCTCAGGTATGCACGTTCACTCCTCTCTCTGGAACGAGGGAGAACCGCTGTTCTACGACGAGGCCGGTTATGGCGGCCTATCAGACGTCGCGCGCTGGTACATCGGCGGCATTCTCGAGCACGCCCCATCGCTGCTGGCCTTCACTAATCCGACGGTGAATTCCTACCACCGGCTGGTTCCTGGCTTCGAAGCACCGGTCAATCTGGTCTACAGCTCCCGCAACCGCTCGGCCGCCATGCGGATCCCCATCACGGGCTCCAATCCGAAGGCCAAGCGCGTCGAGTTCCGCTGCCCCGATCCGTCTTCGAATCCCTACCTGGCGTTCGCGGCGATCTTGCTGGCTGGCATCGACGGCATCCTGAACAAGACCGAGCCAGCGGCGCCGATCGACAAGGATCTCTACGAGCTGCCGCCGGAGGAACACGCTTCAGTGCAAACGGTTCCCGACAGCCTGGATGGGGTGCTGGCCAACCTGGAGGCGGATCACGACTACCTGCTGGCCGGCGACGTTTTCACACCCGATCTGATCGAGACCTGGATCGAGTTGAAGCGCGAAGACATCGATGCTGTACGGCTCCGCCCGCACCCGCATGAGTTCGAGCTCTACTACGATGTGTAGCCGGTACAGGCCCCTGACTAGGAGAAACGCTATACGATAGCTTCAGGTGGCCGCGAGATGGCCGCAGAAGTTCCACTACGGGTCGCCATGACATTGCTCACGGCGGCCCTTGTGGTCTCATCGGAATCCGGCCACAGGTGGCCGTAAGTGTCCAGTGTCGTCTTGGCGGAGGCATGCCGTAGCCGTGCTTGCACCACCTTCACGTCAAGGCCGGAACTGATCAACAGACTGGCTTACTAGTGCCTGAGGTCGTGGAACCGGAAAGCCTCGGGTAGGCCCTCCACGGCGCTCCTGGCGGCCCTGAAAGCCCGCTGTAGCTGCCATGGCCCCATCTGCGGCCAGCCTCGTCGCACATCACCCAGTGCGTGGAGAACCGCTCCACGTGAGCGCTCAGCTCCAACACCAGATCGTGCGGGATCGGCACCGGGGTACGCGAGATCTCTGTTTTGAGCGGTTCATCTGGGGTACTGCCGTACCGGGTGCACGACGCCACGCATGAAATCCACATCGGAGACCCGGAGCCCGCACACCTCAGCCAGCCTCAGACCCGCGAACGCTGCGAGGAGGAGCCCGGCACGGTACCGAGGCTCCATGGCGTCGTGGAG
>JBKOZG010000380.1:0-7649 GCA_046725775.1 Actinomycetota bacterium
CTCGACTACTGCCTGGCCAAGCCGGGCGCGTGGCGGGACGAGCCCTGGGAAGGTGATGTGGTCGCCAAAGTCGGCGACAAGATCTTTGCCTTTCTCGGACCCGCCGAAAACCAGACGACGATCGGCTTGAAGTGCGGCGACCGCGAGAGCGCTGACCTGTTGCTGGACCGCTATCAAGATGCCGCGAGCAAGATGGCCTACATCGGCAAGCACGGCTGGAACACCTTCGTCCTCGACGGGACGATCCCGCCCGATGAGATTCAGGACCTGATCGACGTTTCGTACGACCTCATCGTGGCGAAGCTGCCGAAGTCCAAGCGTCCGGCGTGACCCAAGGCACTATGACAGGCAGCGCGCTTCGCCGACTGCAGGAGCTCGCGGCTGGGTTGTGAAGGGCTCGGTTAGGTACGCGAGCGACGAAGGAGGCGAATCCGGCGGGCCGCCTGTCAGAGTGCAATGGACACGGCTGGCGATAGGGTCGTCTGGTGCATTCGGCAAGTCCTTTACCCGCGGCGGCACGGGCCGACCGGCTGGTGCTGTTGCCGGCGGTCGACCTCGCTGGGGGACAGGCGGTGCAACTGGTTCAGGGCCGCGCCGGGTCTGAACAGCGGTTCGGTGATCCGCGGGCCGCAGCTCAGCGCTGGCAGGACGCGGGTGCGGAGTGGATCCACCTGGTGGATCTGGACGCGGCTTTCGGGCGCGGCAACAACGCTGAGATCATCGCTGAGCTCACCTCCCACCTGCGGTTGAATATCGAGCTGTCCGGGGGCATTCGGGACGATGAGTCGCTGGAGCGGGCACTGGCAACCGGGTGCGCTCGAGTGAACATCGGAACCGCGGCCCTGGAGCAACCCGAGTGGTGCGAGGAAATCATCTATAGCTACGGGGACCGGATTGCGGTTGGCCTGGACGTCAGAGGTAGCAAGCTCGCCGCACGAGGTTGGACCCGGGAGGGTGGCGATCTCCTCGAGACGCTGCATCGGTTGGACAGTGCAGGTTGTGCCCGGTTCGTTGTCACCGATGTATCCGCCGATGGGATGCTTCGCGGTCCCAATCTCGACTTGCTGCGCCGGGTATGCGATGAGACCGACAGGCCCGTGATCGCCAGTGGTGGCATCGCCACCATTGAAGACATCCTGGCCCTCAGGGACATGGTGGAGATCGGGGTCGAGGGTGCGATCATTGGCACCGCGCTCTATGTCGGTCGCTTCACCATTGAGGAGGCCCTGGTGGCCGCGCAGCTGGACAGCACCACAGGGAGCAACGACACATGACCGCCGCGACCGCCGACACCGGCCGCGCCGTGCAGCAGCTCGATGGTCGACTGCGGGACCTGCTCGCCGGGAAGAAGATCGTAATGACCGGCGTGACCGGTTTCATCGGCGAGCAGTTGCTGTGGAAGATCTTGACCGAGCTGCCCGAGACCAGGCCGGCCGTACTGGTCCGCCGCAAGGGCTCGGCCAGTGCACGGGATCGGATGATCGCCGTAGTCAAGAAGCCGATCTTCAACGATCTTCGGAAAGCTGCCGGAGGCGCAGCGCAGCTTCTGGATACCGGCGTTGAGGTCATCGAAGGCGATCTGCCGAATGTCCCGCAGCTGCCTGGAGATCTTGACATCGTGGTGCACTGCGCCAGCGACGTCTCCTTCGATCCGCCGATCGACCAAGCTTTCACCACCAACGTGATCGGCACCAAGGCGCTGATGGATCGCATGCTGGAGGCGGTCACCGATGAGGCGGGGGAGCTGCGCCGAGTCCCGCACTACGTACACATCTCAACCGCGTACACGGCCGGTCGGCGGCGTGGCGCCATCCCCGAGGCGCCGCACGCCCACGACATCGATTACGACGCCGAGACGACGGCCGGTATCGGCATGCGGGATCTGATCGAGGAGGAGTCGCGTACGTCAGCCCAGCTTGCGAAACTTCGCAAGGACGCTGAGCGCGAACACCGCCAGGCAGGGTTCCTGACCACGGCCGCCGACACCGAGCGGCGCCGCCTCGAGTGGGTTCAGGCGGAGCTCGTCAAGGCCGGCACCGAGCGGGCCCGTTCGCTGGGATGGACCGACGTCTACACCTTCACCAAGGCACTTGGCGAATGCGTAGTAACCGACGTCGGCCAGGATGTGCACGTCTCTATCGTTCGGCCAGCGATCGTCGAGTCCTCGTGGTTGCATCCATATCCAGGCTGGATCGAAGGTTTCAAGATGGCGGAGCCGTTGATCCTGGCCTACGGACGCGGCGAGCTTCCTGAGTTCCCCGCGACGCCCGAGGCGGTCGTCGACATAGTGCCGTGTGATCATGTGGTGAATGCCATTCTCGCGGTGTGTGCCACCCAGCCCGAGACCGGGGAACCGGAGTATTACCACGTCAACTCGGGCGCCCGGAACCCGCTGACGTTCAAGGATCTCTATACCTACATCCGCGGTTACTTTCTGGACCACCCCTTCGAGGGCGGTCCCCGCGGAGCCGCTCGGCTGCCGCAATGGACGTTTCCGGGCGCCTCCTCAATCGAACGGCTGCTGTCTACATCAGAACGCGCCCATAAGCTTGCGGAGCGCATGTTGGCTCAGATGCCGCGCTCGGACCGAACCCGCAAGATCGCCAAGGACCTGGATCGCACTCGGGTACGCCTGGATTTCCTGCGGCGCTATCACACGCTCTACACGGAGTATGCGCAGTCCGAGCTGCATTTCGTGGATGACAACACCCTTGCTCTCACCCGGTCCCTGCATCCTGATGATCAAGCTGCCTTCGCCTTCGACACCTCGGTCTTCGACTGGCAGACCTACATCATCGAGGTGCACTGTCCATCCATAACCGCACCAGTACGCCGAATGGACGCAATTCGCAGAAAGCGCGGCAATCGGCCAACCACGATAAAGGATCTGGACAAGGACACTGCAGGCTCCGCGGCGTTGGCGATCTTCGACCTGGACGGCACGATCATGTCCACCAACGTGATCGAGCAATACCTATGGGCCCGATTGCCAGAGCTCTCGCTCACGGGTCAACTTGCTGAGGTGGGCAAGGTCATGCGGCGGCTTCCGTCGTACCTGCGTGCCGAACAACGAGACCGTGGCACCTTTCTGCGCGCGGTCTACCGCCGCTATCGAGGTGCTGATTTGGTCGCCCTGGAGCGCTTCGTTGACACCTCCATGGCTCCCCATATCTTGAGTCGGCTGTCCCCGGAGGCGGTACGCAGGATTAGGGAGCATCGCGCCGCTGGACACACCACGATCTTGATAACCGGCGTTGTGCGGCCGCTAACCCGGCCCATCCAGCCGCTGTTCGACGAGATCGTCGCCGCCGAGCTCGGAGTCGACGAGGAGGGCCGCTGCACCGGATTTCTCACCGCGCCACCGCTGGTAGGGGAGTCTCGTGCAGCCTGGCTCAAGCACTACGCGGTGCTGCATGGGGTCGACCTGGATCGTAGCTTTGCGTACGCCGACTCCCACTCTGATCTGCCGATGCTGGAAACCGTTGGCAACGCGGTCGCCGTCAGCCCCGATATCCCGCTGATGCGGGCTGCTCATCGCAACCAGTGGTCGGTGGTGGAGTGGAAGATCAAGCCGATCCTGCCGCGCTGGGCGCTTCCGACGTAAGGAGATTGGTAGATGGGCCGACCCGGCTTCGTCCTCGAGGTCGACGATCGCACTCCGCCGCTGCTAGTGCCGGACGGAGATCGGTTCCGCCTTGAGAAGTTCCCCCTTGGAACCAGGGTGATCTACCCTGCCGAGTCGCTGGCGCACGTGCCGGACCTCGGCGAGGCGATCAATGCTGCACTCAATGCCCCGCTGGAGTCAGAGCCGCTCTCTTCGCTGCTGGAACCCGACATGCGGCTGACGATCGCGTTCGATGACATCGGAACCCCGACGCCGAGAATGCGACGCCCCGACATCCGCGGAAAGGTCATCGAAGCCGTATTGACGCTGGCTGCGGCTGCCGGAGTAGACGATGTTGCTCTCGTCAGCGGGAACGGTCTGAACCGCCGGATGACACCCGAGGAACTTGAGTACATCGTGGGCGAGCGCGTCTTCCGGTCTTTCTACGCCGATGGCCTGCTGACCAATCACGATGCCGAAGATGCCAATAATCTCGCCAAGATTGGCGGCACGGTTGCCGGCGAGATCGCGTTGAATGCCCGGGCCGCCGGCTGCGACCTGTTGATCTTCGTGCACTTGATCGATGCGCCACCTCATGGCTCAGCAGCGATCGCTGCGGAACTTGGCTCGACCGCCACCATCGGCCAGCTGTCAGGTCTTCGAGCTCAGGGCAATGACCCCTCTGCCGAGATCGCAGACCTGGTGTCGTCGGCGGTGCGGGTTTTCGAGATCGATGTCGTGCTCGACAACGACGTTTTCGCCTCACCGTTGGAGTTCTTGGGTCACCGTGAGTGGGAATGGAGTCTCAAGGACAGGGCGACCTGGTTCGGCGTACGTCGCGGCCTGGAATGGAGTCCACAGCGTGCTCGACGTCGGCTGATGAACCGCGCTGAGGCCGACTACCATGCCACCTTGGTGACAGCCGGCGCACCTGCTGCAGTCCAAAGGGTGAGCCGGGCACAGATAACAGCCCAGCAGCTCGTCGAGGTGTCGGCGCCGGCAGATGTTGGCGTTATCGGGGTCAGCGCACATACGCCGTACAGCGTCGACTCGGTGACCAACCCGATTCTTGCCGTGTGGGCCGGACTCGCTGCCGCGTTTGGGACGCATACCGGCACTCCCTTCGTCCGGCCTGGTGGCGCTTTGATCTTGTACCACCCTCTGCACGCGGAGTTCTCCCCGCTGCACCATCCGTCATACGTGGACTTCTTCGCCGATGTGCTGCCTGTCACCACGGACCCGGAACAGATATCGACCGACTATGAGGAGAAGTTCGCCAACGACTCCTGGTATGTCCATCTGTACCGCACGAGTCAGGCATTCCACGGGGTGCATCCGATGTACCTCTGGTACCAGATCGGCGCCGCACGACGACACTGCGGCGACATCGTCTGGGCCGGGGCGGACCGAGAGAGCGCTGCACAGATGGGTTTTCGCGCTGCTTCCACACTTGCCGACGCCCTCGAGATGGTGGCATCGACAGTCGGCCGCACGCCATCGATCAGCTATCTGCACGCCCCGCCGAGAGTGCTGGTCGACGCCAAATGAAAATGGTCGGCCGGTGAAAAGGATGGGGTGGGCGCGCCTGGCTCCCGTGCGCGCCATGCGCGAGTGCGTCCAAGTGGTTTGCGTCAAGCCTGTGGTGCGAAAGGAACTATCGGTCGAGGTCTACGGGCTCGACGAGCTGCATCAGCTGAACGGGCCAGCGTTGATCATGGCTAACCACGCGTCGCACTTAGATACGGCCGTGCTGTGGTCGACGTTGCCGGCGAAGCGCCGTCGCCATACCGCGGTGGGGATCGAGGCGGACTACTTCTTCGAAAGCTGGTGGCGGGCGACTGGATCGGCGATCGCCTTCAATGCATTCCCCATCCAGCGGACTGGCGATGCGCTCGCCAACACACCAGCCGCGTTGCTGGCGAAGGGTTGGAGTGTGGTGATCTTTCCCGAAGGTACGCGTTCCCGCGACGGGTTCGTCGGGCAATTCCGGATGAGCGTAGCGGAGGTCGCAGTCAGTGCTCAGGTGCCGGTGGTTCCGGTTGGCATCCTCGGCACGTACGCCGCGATGCCGCGGGGAAGCCACTGGCCGGTCCCCGGGCGTCCGCGGGTGAGTGTCCGGTATGGGCCGCCGATCATTCCGCAGCCCGGCGAAATGGCGAGCGAGCTCGTGTCCAGGATCTTCGACGCGGTCAAGAAGCTGCTGGCCGAGGACGCTGCCACCTGGTGGAGGGCCCAGCAGGGCTCTGCGGACGTGGCGGAGCCGCCGGCATCGAGTTGGCGGCGCATTTGGCAGCAGAGCGACACACCAGTCAAAGGTGGCAAACCGCAGGACGTGCCGATCTGGCGTCGGTGACGGCACTCACATGGGTCGTTTGTGATCACAAGCGTCCAGACGGCTTGTTAGCGGCCGTGATTGGGTCGTTTGTGATCACAAGCGATGAAACGGCTTTGGCGGCGGCTTGCATTCGGGTCGTTTGTGGTCACAAGTGTTGAGACGGCTTGTGGGCGGCCCCGATTGGGGTCGTTTGTGATCACAAGCGACGGAACGGCGGCCGGCGGCCTGCATTCGGGTCGTTTGTGGTCACAACTGTCGAGACGGCTTGTAGGCGGCCCCGATTGGGGTCGTTTGTGATCACAAGCGACGGAACGGCGGTCGGCTCAGTGTGCCGATCACGCCGCCGATGGGAAGTGGCGCCGCCACTCATTCTTGAAACGCGACGGCACCCGGACGCCCCGCTCACGCAGTGCAGCGCGTACGCGCTCGAGCGTGCGATCCGGCTCGTTGTAGACCCCGCGCGAGGTTACGATCAGCAGCCGGTAGTCCGTCCGATCCAAGTCCTCACGCCGGTAGATGTCGCGCTCCCACTGTCCCGGGCTGTCTGCGTGCTGGCGGCCGTCGTATTCAACTATGAGTCGTTGATCGAGGTAACAGAGATCGAATCGCATCCTCCAGCTGCCGTCCTCGCCGCGTACGATCACGTTCACGGTCGGCTCAGGCAGTCCGGCCAAGACGATAAGCAAACGCACACGGGTCTCCATCGGGGAGTCGACACCCGCTCGCATCAACCGCGCCGCCCGAAGCGCAAGCCGGGTACCACAGCCATGCCAGGTCTCTATCGTCTCGATCAGAATCGAGACGGTGGTCAGCTTGGCCTTGAGCATTGCGTCGCCGAGTACGACCAAATCGACAAGCTTCACACCACTGGCGGCAAGATCGATAAATGTCTGCTCCGGCGTAGATACGGGAATCCCGGCTCGGAGAGTTCGACGGGCATCGCCTTGCCCAAGATGGGATTTCACGCCTTGGCGGCGTAGCCGCCCGCCATGTTCCGGCACGGTGATATGCGTGTGGTCGTCGTGAGGGACGGGAAGATCCCACAGCTCGGCAGCTGTGTGATGGCTTGCATAGCTATCCAGACTCGCTAGCCGTAATGCCGCCCTGGCGCGCACCGGCGGCGTGAGCACGACATCGGCACTCACATAGAGGTTATAAAAGACTCTCTGATAGCGACTACTGATCAGTTCCTTTACTGTGATGCCGGCCGCTCGGGCGTCAGCGCGCGTAAATGGATTACGGACGTCCAGTGAATCCTTCTGCTGCGGGAGGCTCATGGCGAGGAGTCTGGGGGTGCGGTGCCCTGCTACGTAACCTGGTCCGCGGCAATCTGTGGATAACCTTCCATGGCTGCGCCTTCGGCGGCGCGCAATGACATCTCAGTCCCTGTGATCACAAACGACCCTCACAAGGGGCCCAAACTCAGGCTTCTGGTCGCTTGTGATCGGAAACGACCCTCACACGCGGCCAAACTCAGGCCTCTGGTCGCATGTGATCGGAAACGACCCCCATCCAACGCGACGGTTAGGATTTCGCACATGTCCGGTCATTCGAAGTGGGCAACGACCAAGCACAAGAAGGCTGTGGTCGATGCCCGCCGCGGCAAGCTGTTCGCGAAGCTGATCAAGAACATCGAGGTGGCGGCGCGTACCGGCGGCGGTGACCCGGACGGCAACCCGACGCTGTACGACGCGATCCAGAAGGCGCGCA
>JBKOZG010000238.1:0-10340 GCA_046725775.1 Actinomycetota bacterium
TGATGGACGGGTTATCAGCACATTCATAGCGCAGGCACTCAATGGTGACCCACTGACGGTCTATGGGGACGGTAGTCAGACCAGGAGCTATTGTTATGTCGACGACCTCATTCGAGGAATCGTTTCTATGATCGACTCCACTGAGACGGGGCCAATCAACCTAGGCACGCAGTTCGAGTTATCAGTATTGGAACTTGCGTCGCTTGTTTTGAAAATAACCGGATCCAATTCTGTCCTCGAGTATCACCCCTTGCCCACAGATGATCCCACAAGGCGGCGTCCCGTTCTCACCTTCGCTGAGGAACGCCTCGGTTGGCGGCCTCGAATCTCCATAGAAGTAGGGCTGCGCAGAATGATTGAGTGGCTCCAGACATGTCGCGAGGTGGTGGCAGCTGCAAAATTGACCATCTCTGGTGGCTTGTTGGAGAAAACATCGAGGCCGCTGGTGTCGGCTGGAGTCAGCTCGGTTGACGAGTACGCGTCAACCGATCAGTGAGTCGCCGGCAGCCTCGTCTCCTCAGCAGCAGTCGGCTTAGCCACTGCAGGCGCTAATTTAGTGAGTGCACGTGAGTACCGGCCGCGGGAGGCGTCGACTTCGAATGACAGGTGGTGAGGTGCAGTCTGGGTCCACGAGGCCGCGCACAAGTGAATTGTGGGCGTCAATAGAGCGAATACTTATCACCTCAGATTCTTCCTACCGCATTGCGCGCCTCAAACGAAAGATGGCAGCATTTCGGACCAGCTTTGCCATGGAGGAGATTGAAATACAGCTGCAAGATGGACAGACCTTGGCCATTATGTTCAAGGACTTCACTTGGCAAGCACTTGAGGGCCAGGCGCGCCACGTGAAGCCTCGTTTCCTTTATGATCCCCTGCGAGAGATCAAAACATATCGGACAATCCTGCATGGTCTTCTCCTCGAGCTCCGCGGTGTACGGGACGCCCGAGGGTCGATGTGGTCGACGAGAGCACCGCCGTACGGCCCGAGTCGCCCTACGGGGAGAGAAAGCTCGTCGGCGAGTGGCTGGTGCGTGACCAGGCGCGGGTGACCGGGCTTTGCCATACGTCCCTGCGCTACTTCAACGTGGTCAGTTCGGGCGCTCCTTCGGTGATGGACACCAGCCCGCGCAACTTGTTCCCCCTGTCCTCGACGCGCTCGAGCCGGCCATCCCGGATATTTGGCGACGACTACCCCACACCGACGGCACCTGCGTCCGCGACTACGTCCATGTGGCCGACATCGCGGCCGCGCATGTGGCTGCGGCGCTCTCCGTGGCATCCGGCGCACCCCTGGACCCCGTCTAGAACCTCGGCAGCGGCACCGGCGCCTCCGTGCGTCAGATCATGGACGTTTGCGCAGGTCACCGGCATCGACTTCGAGCCGGAGATCGCACCCCGGCGTCCGGGGGATCCGGCCTGGATCGTCTCGTCCGGCGAGACCGCGGCCCGCGACCTCGGCTGGACGATGCGGTACAGCCTCACCCAGAATGTAAAGAGCGCCTGCTCCGCGACGCAATCGCTCGTCCTGTGATCCGCGATGAGCCTTCAGCCCGCAGAGATTGGCCCTTTTGTGACGCCAGGCGCCTTGACGCCCGAGCACCTGGAGGGTTTGCGGTGACCGGACGAGATGGTCAGGAGGATCTGCTGATGATCGACGGGCTGGAAAGCGCGCTGAGCGACAGCGGTCGACCGGGACTGAAGGAGCTTCGCGGCGTTCTGGCGGAGCTGCTGGACGCATCGCGGGCGGTGGGACGGCTGGCGGGCGAGCACTGTCTGAAGGAGCGCAAGGTCTATCGCTTGGAGTTCGAGGTCGACCGCCGGCGTCGTTCGCTCATCGCCAGGTGCGTCGACTCGACCCAGGCCGAGCTGAACCGCCGTGTCGCGACGCGATGGCTCCCCGCTGTCGGCCTGGGCAGGCGCTGCGCGGCCCTGCTCGGCGTCGCCTCCGACCCGAGCGCCGAGTGGGTCTGGCAGGTCCATGAAGACCTCGGCGACCAGACACTGGAGACCAACCCCGACCGCGGCCTCGTCGAAGCGGCGATCGATATGTGCGCCGAGCTGCATGTCCGCTTCGCCGACCACCCGTTACTGCCCGAGTTGCGGATGTACGGAAAAGATATGGGAATGACGTACTACCTGGCCAACATCCGGGACGCTATCCGGGGCTTGGAGCATCTTCAGCCGCCCACGACAGACCCCGATGGAGGCCGACTGGCCGTCCGGGATCGCCTGCTGGGCCGGCTGTACCAGCTTCTTGACGAAGGGCCCGACCGGGCACGCATCGTGGCTGAGCTTGGTGGGCCGGAGACGATGCTCCACGGAGACCTGTTCCCGAAAAACGTGCTCACAGTGGCCACAGAAGACGGTCTCCAGGCCGCGTTGATCGACTGGGACCGGGCCGGCGTGGGACCGCTCACCTATGACCTCTCGACACTCCTCTACCGGTCCCCCGCCGAGCACCGCCCATGGATGCTCGACCGTTACCAGCAGTCAGTGGCGCCGTCGGGCTGGCGTGTGCCCTCGACAGGCGACCTGAACCTCATGCTGGAGACCGCGGAGCTCTCGCGGATAGCCAACTACCTCGCCTGGGTCTGTATCGCGGCGCGAGAGCCGCAGGCCGACTGGCTACTCGAGAGCCTCGAGGAGATCGAACGGTGGTTCGAAGCCCTCAAGCCCGCCATCCGACCAGCACCAGCGACCCAAGCCGTCGCGGGCCCGTAAGGAGCACAGGGATGAAGTGCATCGTGGTGAACGCTGACGACCTCGGATACAGCCCGGGAGTCAACCAGGGCATCGTCGTGGCGCACCAGAGGGGTGTGTTGACCAGTGCGAGCCTCATGGTCGACATGCCCGCAAGCCGCGATGGCGCGCGGCTGACGCGCGACCTACCGGCGCTGAGCGTAGGCCTGCACGCCAATCTCGCCGACGCCTCAGGACAGCCGCTCGTCAGCCTCGAAACCGGTGAGGGGTGCGGCGAGGTCCTCCAGCAGCAGCTCGACCGGTTCGATGAGCTGATGGGCCGCCTCCCGACCCACCTCGACTCGCATCACAACATCCACCGCAACCCCCGCTTGCTCCCGCACTTCCTCGAGCTGGCGGCGCAGCACAAGTTGCCACTGCGGGAGCACTCACCGGTGCGCTATCTATCCAGCTTCTACGGACAGTGGGGTGGCAGTACCCACCTCGAACAGATCAGCGCCCACGGCATGATCCGCCTGCTGGAGACCGAGATCTCGGAAGGCGTCACCGAGCTGAGCTGCCACCCGGGCTACTGCGATCCGCAGCTGCGGTCCGGTTACCGGGAGGAGCGCGAGGTCGAGCTGAGCAGCTTGTGCGATCCCGCGGTCCGGGAATTCCTGTCCGCGCGCACCAGCACCGGCGACGCTATCGCGGAGCCAGTGGCTTTGCGGCGGTCCGACGGCTCATCGGTCTACACCGTCGCCGGCGCGGACCTGTTCACCTCGACCCGAATCCTCGACGCCGAGCAGCGGCTCGTCGCTGCCGCCGGGCGTACCGATGGGCGCACCGTCGATGCGGTCGCGGTCGACCTGGCGTTGCTGGAGTCGGCGGCGAACGGGGTAACCCTGGATGCTGGGCAGGCTGGGCTGGTCCGATCCATGGCCACCTCTACTCTCCGGCTGCAGCTCGCGATCGCCCCCGCTGGTAGCGGAAAAACCACAGCACTGCAGGCACTGACTCGGGCGTGGCTTGAGGGCGGCGGCCAGGTGATCGGGTTGGCCCCGTCCGCCGCCGCCGCGGCACAACTCCGCGACCACACCGGTGCGCCTACCGACACCCTCGCCAAACTCATCTCGTCACTGCACTACCAAGACAGCGAACCGCCGGAATGGATCTGCAACATTGGCCGCTCGACGCTGGTGCTGATCGATGAGGCCGGGATGGCCGACACGCTCTCCCTCGACACCGCCGTCGACTTCATCATGGGTTGTGGTGGCAGTGTGCGGCTGATCGGTGATGATCAACAACTCGCGGCTATTGGTGCCGGTGGTGTGCTCCGCGACATCGACAACACCTATGGCGCGGTGCGGCTGACCGAGCTGCACCGATTCGATGACCCGGCCGAAGCGGCCGCATCGCTGGCGTTACGAGACGGCAGACCGGAGGCGTTGGGCTTCTACCTTGACCGGCAACGCATCCATGTCGGCGACCCGGCGACACTCACCGAGGACCTGTTCGAGGCATGGCGAGTCGACCGCAGCCGTGGCTTGGACTCGGTGATGCTCGCCCCGACCCGCGACCTGGTTGCGGAATTGAACCGACGAGCCCGGGCTCATCGCCTCGCCTCGTCACCGACATCTGGCCCGGAGGTCACTTTGGCGGATGGAAACCGGGCCAGTGCCGGCGAGCTGATCATCACCCGCAGGAATGATCGCAGACTCCGCACCACGACCTCCAATTGGGTGAAAAACGGCGACCGCTGGATCGTCCTCACCGTCGATCGAGACGGCGGCCTGCGGGTGCAGCATTGCCGGTCCGGCGGCACCATCCGCCTGCCCGCCAACTATGTACAGGATTTCGTGGAATTGGGCTATGCCACCACCATTCATGCTGCCCAAGGCATCACCGCTGACACCATGCACGGCCTGCTCACCGGCCATGAGTCGCGGCAGCTGCTCTACACGATGTGCACCCGGGGACGGCTCAGCAACCACATCTACCTGCAGCTGGTCGGAGACGGCGACCCGCACACCGTGATCCGGCCCGACACGGTACGGCCCTCCACCGCCACCGAACTGCTTGAATACATCCTGGCCCGAGACGACACCCCACAATCAGCCAGCACCATGCTGCGCGAGCAGCAGGATCCTGTCGTGCGGCTCGGCGTGGCCGTCGAGCGCTACCTCGACGCCCTGCACGTGGCCGCCGAGGAGATCGTCGGTCCGAGCGAGGTGCAGGCACTGGAAGGCCTTGCCAACCAGTTGGTGCCCGGGCTAACCCAGGAGCCGGCATGGCCGACCCTGCGTGCCCACCTGCTGCTCCTCGCCGTTGATGGCGCCGACCCGCACCAACGGCTGCGGGCCGCGCACGATGCTCGAGAGATCAGCAGCGCCGACGATCGAGCCGCCGTGCTGGACTGGCGCCTGGGAGTCACCAGCCGGCACGGCGGTCGGGACGGTCCGTTGGCGTGGCTGCCCGGAATTCCCGACCGGATCGCCGCCGACCCCACATGGGGGCCGTATCTGAACGCTCGATCAGACCTGATTGCTCAGCTCGCCGATCAGGTACGCCGCAACGCCGCAGCTGACCCACCGGCCTGGGCGACCCAACTGCACACTCTCCCGCCGGCCGAGCTGATCGCCGACACACAGGTATGGCGCGCCGCCACCCAGATCCACCCTTGTGATCTGCGACCCACCGGGCCATCCCAGCTCGGCGGCGGCGCCCGAATCTTCCAACAGCAACTCGACAAGCGACTCGCCGCCACTGGTGCGGATGCAGATAGGCGATGGCGGCAAATGCTCGCCACAGAAGTCCCATGTCTAACCGCTGACCCATTCCTGCCGGAGTTGGCAGAAAGGTTGACCAATCTCACCCGGGCCGGCTTCGAAGCTACCCGGCTCGTCCGGTCGGCGGCCGTCTTAGGACCCGTGCCCGATGATCACCCCGCCGCAGCCCTCTGGTGGCGCATCCTTGATCAACTACCCCCACAAACGCCGAAGGTTGACTCCATAACGCCCAAGGCCGCCCCGGCGACAAGTCGCACGAGCATGAGGTCAGACGACCCACAGCGACCCTCGCCGCGCTCGACACCGCCTCGCACGTTCGGCCCAAGCCGCTGAAAGCCTCGCCTCCCGACCCATCACCGTAAAGGATGTGTGTGCCGTAACTGATGGACATCGTTGCCTCAGGGAAGCGTACGATCCCGATTGTTGACGCCATCGCGATGCTTGGAATTGTTTCGTCGTGCGAGCGGACGAAAATCTGAGGGCGGCTCCTGGTCTTGAAAGAGTCACCTGCGAATCGTTTCGCGTTTGTTCGGTTGGGCAAAGAAGCATCTGAATGGAACAAGACCGGAAAGACCTGACACCGCCTTATGGGTACCTAGTCCGTCTTTTCAGGCCCTTCCCGGATTTCGATCCTCCATTCATAAAACCTGTGCGGCAGAAGGCAGTGGAGTTGCTTCATCTAAAAGCGGGCGATCGTGTTCTCGATGTCGGCTGCGGATCGGGCGGGCAGCTTCCCCTACCTCGTTCGTGCCGTTGGCCAATCAGGTCAAGTGGTTGGTGTCGAGATCAGTCCTGAGATCATCATCAACGCAAAAAAGCGAATCGCCAAGAACAGTTGGAGAAACGTCCAGGTGATTGAAGCCGGAGCTCAGGATGTTCAGCTGACAGGTCTGTTCGATGGTCTGCTTATGTTTGCCGCCGCCGATGTGTATGGCTCCGAAGAGGCTTTGGAGAATATTGTTCCGCATCTAAGAGAGAACGCGCGGCTTGCTGCATTCGGAGCGAAACTGTCGAGCAAAGGGGTGGGAAGCAGCTTGAACCCGGTCTTGCGAATGCTTTTCAACCTTTCTTTCTCAACAAGTCCGAGGCCAGACTACGAACCGTGGCGAAGCGTAGCGAAATGTGTTGGGGAGGTTGACATAGAAGAATACTTCTTCGGACTGTGTTCCTTTGTTCGGGTTCGATTCTTAAGAAAGCCGATGAATGACATATGATGCTGCTCCGGTACACCGGAGTCCAGATGACGTGGTCAGTTGCGCCAAGTTTTACAACCGGTCACATGTTGCTCGATCCGCGTTTACGGTGAAGCTCGCAGCGAACCTCGGTTCGGGCTACGTGTCGAACTCATGGAGCCCGAGGCTGGCGGGCCTTGTGCACGTGACGATGTGCCGTGGAAGTCTTGAACCCGGAGGAGGGCAGCGACATGACGACGCCGGCTCTGGGGCCGCGCCGCGATGGTTGGCGTCGCCCGGTCTCGCTGCCCACCGATCTGGCAGAGTTGCGCGGCCCGCTGACCGGGGTGGTGCGGTTGCCGCTGCGGGTGTATGCGTCCGGCCAAGGGCCGGCTAGAGAGTTCAACATGACAAATGAAGCCGAGCGCATCGAGTTATATGAGATCGTGCTGACCGAAGGGACGGCTGAGGACATCTGCCGCTATGTCAATCGCGAGGAGCTGCTACGGCTGTGGCCGCGCCTTTGGCTGCCGCCACATGTGCGACAGATGTGGGAGCCTCGGCTTGGTGTTGTCGCCTCGTGAGCCTTGACCCACTGCATGAGCACATCGCTCGGATCGCCTTCGCGTTGCCGGAGGCCGGGCAGGTTGCCCTAGCCGGAGGTGGCGCGATGCTCGCTCATGATCTGGTGGATCGACCGACTCAGGATGTGGATCTGTTCACGCCGGATCCTTCTGAGGTGACACGGCTCGCCGACGCGCTGGTCGGCGCGTTGCGTGCCGAAGGCGATGAGGTGCGGGTTGACCGACGTGAACAAAGCTTCACCCGGCTCGCGGTGACGGTGGCCGACGGGCGGTCCGTTGTCGTAGAGGTTGCCCATGACGCACGCATTCGGGAAGCGGTGCAGCTGTCATTCGGCCGGGTGCTCCACCCCGACGAGGTGGCCGCGGACAAGACTCTCGCGCTATTCGGCCGCGCGGCCGCCCGCGACCTGATGGATGTCGCAGCGCTGTCTGAGCGGTACCCACTCAAGCAGCTGTGTGAGCTGGCCGCCGAAAAGGATCGAGGTTTCGACCGCCGAGTTCTCGCCGACGCGTTGGCTGCCGCTGCAGGCCACTCCGACGCCGCGTTCGCCGAACTCGGCTTGGAGCCGGAGACGGTCGCCGCCCTCCGGGCGAGCGCGGCTCGATGGCGGGCCCAACTGCTCGAATCCGCGGGCATGTCCGTCGCGGACGCTGTGCAGCCCTCCGGCGCACCGACGCTGCCGCGCCCGGAGACGCCTGGCTAGCTCAGCCGTCCGCGACCATCCGAACGACATCGGCTACCACCGTCCAACGCGGGTCGAGATGGCCCGCTCCCGTCCCACTGACCGTCCCGCGCCATGCTCGCCGCGAGCGCCAACTGCGGCTCTTTGTGCGGCTACACGATCGGACACTCGGCGTTAGGTGTACGCGAGGTCGCGGCAGTTGGGTCGAGAGGCCTGGACTGGCCAGCTGTCAGATTAGGGACCGTCGTTGGTGACCATCACCCTGCTGCGGGCGTCTGCCGGTAGGTGTTCCCTCTGCGGGACGTTGATTCCAGGAGGCTCCGAGCTGCGCCGTTGGCGTGGGTCGTGGTCAGGGCGGCATTTCCGTCGACGGCAACCAAACCATCCCAAAACTACCAGCCGGAAGGGCCGCCCCGCCACGTGTAACTGACTCCGTTCACCCCCCGGGCCGGAGACCACCGCCCGCAGGAGAAGATTTGGGTCCTCTAGATGACCCGCGACCAGTGGCCGTAACGAGGTCTACGCGATCCCCATTGCAGCAATGGCGTCAGCTCGTCCCGATAGGCCTGGATGGCCACGACGCGGCCCTGCCGCACGCTGAAGACGTCGTAGTTGCGGTCGTCGGCGGGTGTGACTCGGTAGGCGTCGATTCCAGGGGTGTGAGACACGACCAAGACCTGGTCGCCGCTCGCCGTACCTCCTCGAGTCGGGAGCTTAGGCCGCTTTCGGCTTGCCGACTCAGCGCGGCCGCTAACTCGCCACGGCCGTGGCAGGTCTGAGGGGCGGGATCAGGCAGGCCGGGATCAAGGTAAGTCCACTCCAGGTTGGGATCGACGAGATCGAGCAGCTTGTCGATCTCGCCTAGGGCGAAGGCGGCGTAGGCGTTTCGGATTAGAGCTTCGTTTGCAGTTTCGGTCATGATGGTCCTCGCAGGTAGTCGAATGTGCATATACGTGCCGGCGCGGGGCAAGGCCCCGCTAGATCAGGTGGCGCACGTGCGCAAGCCGGTTCGCGGTCTGCCCTACGGCGGCGCGCACAACAGAATCCGGGCAGACAGACGAATCGCCTCGTCGAGTAGCCATCGATGCCTAATGCTCAGGCTCAAGTGAACGGACGCATCGTCGATCATCATAGATCGACGAACGCAGCTGCGAACCCTGAGCATGTACTGCTGGCAATCGGTCACGTCCGCGGGAGTGGTGTTCGATCCGGTCTCCGCGTGATCTTGGGTTGGACTTTATGCGGTGATGGCGGTGATGGTCACCTCCGGGTCTGTAGGGTTCGGGTGGATGATCTTGGTGGGGCGGCTTTTGGCGAGGATGTCCAGGCCGATGTAGCGGCGCATCTCGGTCCATTCGTCGTGTTGCTCGGCGAACACGGCTCCGACCAGGCGGATTAGGGCGGTCCGGTCGGGGAAGATGCCGACGACGTCGGTGCGGCGGCGGATCTCGCGGTTCAGTCGTTCTTGGGGGTTGTTGGACCAGAGCTGGCGCCAGATGGCTTTGGGGAAGCTGGTGAATGCCAAGATGTCGGCCCGGGCGGCATCGAGATGCTCGGCGACGGCGGGCAGTTTGTCGACCAGGGCGTCGAGGATGCGGTCGAACTGCGCATGCACGGCGTCGGCGTCGGGTTGGTCATATACCGAGTGCACCCAACCCCAGGCGTTCTTCGGTGTGGCTGACATGAGGTTCGCCGCGCAATGGGTGCGGCATCGCTGCCAGGCGGCGCCGGGGAGAGTGGCACCAATCGCCTCGACCAGGCCGCGATGCGCGTCGGAGGTCACCAAAGCGACGCCGCTGAGGCCGCGGGCGGTCAAGTCGCGGAAGAACGCCAGCCAGCCGGCGCCGTCCTCGGCGGAGGTCAGGTGCAGGCCGAGGATCTCTCGATAGCCGCCGGCGTTGACCCCGGTGGCCAGTAGGGCATGCACGTTGACCGTGCGGCCTGCTTCGCGGACCTTCAACACCAGCGCGTCGGCGGCGACGAAGGTGTACGGGCCGGCGTCCAACGGGCGAGTCCGGAACGCCTCCACCTGGGCGTCGAGATCTTTGGCCATCTCTGACACCTGCGACTTCGACAGCCCGGTGATGCCCAAAGTCTGGACCAGCTTCTCGATCCTGCGGGTGCTGACGCCGAGCAGATAGGAGGTTGCGACCGCGCTGACAAGCGCCGATTCAGCCCGCCGGCGCCGCTCCAGCAACCAGTCAGGGAAGTAGCTGCCCTCCCGCAGCTTCGGCACCGCCTACTCGATGCTGCCGGCCCCGGGTGTCCCAGCCCCGCCACCGATAGCCGTTACGAGTGTTCCTCCGGTCCGGGCTGTGCTGTCCATAGGCGGCACCGCAGACCGCGTCTGCATCGGCCGACATCAACGCCTCGGCGAAGATCTGAACCATCTGCCGCAGCAGGTCCGGACTGGCCTGAGACAACTGCTCAGCC
>JBKOZG010000201.1:0-6827 GCA_046725775.1 Actinomycetota bacterium
CCCCGGGAATGCTTGCACAGCGCGTTCGCGTTAGTAGCGGGTGCAGGGCTACAGGGGACATCATTTACGATTTAGGAATCCCATGTGACATCTGGTGGACAGGCAGACCAAAGCCGGCGATGCGCGGTCGTCTATAACCCAACCAAGGTCAGCGACAAGTTTCACGCCCTTGTGGAGGACAGCCTCCAGCGAAACGGCTGGAGCAACCCGCTCTGGCTGGAGACCTCGGTCGAGGATCCAGGCCGCGCCATGACCAGACAAGCCGTTGCAGAACACGTTGACCTTGTCATCGGTGCTGGCGGGGACGGCACAATCCGCTTCGTCGCCGACGGACTGGCCCACACCGGGATTCCGATGGGATTGGTACCGGCCGGCACCGGCAACCTGCTGGCACGAAACCTGGACCTGCCACTTGAGGAAGTAGACGCTATCGAGGTCGCCCTCGACGGGCAGCTACGCGTGATAGATCTGGTGAGGATCTCTGTCGACGACCGTGCGCCGGAGCATTTCGCCGTGATGGCAGGGATCGGTGTCGATGCGATGATGATGGACGAGACCGATGAAGACTTGAAGGACAAGGTCGGCTCTGCGGCGTACTTCGTCGCCGCGGCAAAGGCCCTAGGCCGGCTGCCCGTACGACTAAAGGTCCAACTGGACAACAACCGTCCCGTCCGCCGTCACGCCATGCTGTGTGTCATTGGCAACGTCGGAACGCTTCGGGGCAATATGACCTTGATACCGGGTGCGAGCCCGGATGACGGGCTCCTCGACCTCTACATCGCTTCCCCCCGCCGATTCCGGCACTGGGTCAAGGTCGCTCTGCGGCTCATCACCCGACGGCCCAAGAAGGATGACCAGGTCGACCAGCACATGGGAAAGCGGGTGCGGATCACGATCCACGGGAAGGACAACTACCAGCTCGACGGCGACGTCGTCGGCGAGTCCACCACCCTTGACGCCGAGATCCAACCAGGTGCCCTGACGATCTGTGTTCCAGCCCAAGCCGCCAGCGAAGCGTAATCGTGGTCCGGCCCCGGCACGTTGCAAACTCCAGCGAACCAACAGCCCGCTTTCCTGGGCCTTACGTCAGTTCCAGGACCGTTGCCAAGACCTACGAGGGGCGATGGAGACGAGACAGCCGCCGGGCACGGGAATCAATTCGAAAATCGCTGTCACTCGAGAGAAGCTCGTCGGGATCGACAGATCTCAACTCCTGAGGGGCTGGTAATTCTCGGAGTTCGCGCTGCAGCGGAGTCGGCGGCACTGGTGGGGGCGCCGACTCGGCTGCAATGGGGGAGTCGCGACCTTACGGCCGCCCGGAGCGGCTGGTCATATGGCATCACTGCACCGCACGCCGTGCATGTCCTGCCGCCCTGGTTGACAGCTTCGCACACCGGGCAGCGCCAGACCGCGCAGATCGTGGGGGTCGGTCGGTACGTTTCCGCACGAGCTTCCCGACGAGGCGGCCCGGGAGGCGCTGTTCGGCGGGCGGCAGTCGTGGCACCGCGATTCGCAAGCCCTTTCCCCGTAAGGGCCATTAACAGGCCATTAACCACGGCGAAACCCGGCAATTCACGGCATCTCCCGGGCACACCTCGCTGAGTGCGGCGCGCGCCCACAGACACATGCTGATCGCGACCTTCCAAGCTGGTCATGTCGCCACCAATGACGCTGCACCCCTCAACTGTCGCGAGATGCCAGGACGGAAGCCGACCCCTGTGCGACGCATACCCGCTCCTAGGTGGCTGCGATTACAGCCATGCAGAGAGGTGCACCTGTTCATGTCGGCCAAACTGTCGACCAACGAACCCGGACAGCTTCAGACATGAGCGACGCTGCACAATTCCAGACGCCACACTCGCCGGCATTCCCAGGCAGAGGTTTTGCTCTGACATCGAAGCGGTCAGCCCGTGCACCCAGCAGGCCGCTTCGGCGTCGGATTCTCCGAGCGCTCACCAGAGAGACTCGGACGGAGTGCCGAGGTCGCGCCAAATGTGAGTAACGAACTGCGCTATTGCGGCGCAGATCGGCACCCGCCACCGGACGATCCTGGAGGTTTCGGCGCACCGAGCCTAGCGATCGACGACCATCTGACGTGCTTCACACCCGAAGAAGTCACCACATTCACTGATGACCGACGATGGGATGTGGCGTATACGGCTCTTCCAGGTATGTATGTCACCTCGTCCTCGGTCAGGGTGACCGAGAGGGCGCCGACGGCAGCTTCCAGATGGGTGATCTTCGTTGATGGGCGCTGTCACCGGCTTCTTCTGTAACAGCCAGGCGAGCGCGATGTGGACGCGGGGGACCTCGTGCTTGTCGGCGAGTTCCGCGACCCTTTCGACGACCTGTCGATCTGCGTCGGCCGTCGCGTCGTATTTGGTTCTCACGATTTGATCGGTTTCGGACCGGAGGGTGCTTTCTGAGGACCAGTCGCGGGTCAGTCGTCCGGAGGCGAGGGGGCTGTACGGGATCACTCCGATCTTTTCCTCGCGGCAGAGGGCAGGCCCCCGCTCCTCTTCGCGGTAGATCAGGTTCAGGTGATTCTGCATTGAGACGAAGCGTGTCCACCCGTGTTTTTCGGCGACGTGCAGCGCTTTATGCAGTTCGCTTTCGATGGTCCCTGGACGGCTGGCGGCGGACATGGCCGGGTGATCGTCGGCCATGTGGCCCGGAGCAGGAAGGGCAGTCTCTATGAGCGCCTGCCAGTCAAGCTCTCGCTGCTCTGGTGAACGCTCAGGCTTCAACACCGCCGCGTGGCAGGATGCCGTGCTTAAACAGTTCGATCGCTAATTTGGTGGCGGCGTCCTCAGGGGTGGCGGCTGTCGTGACCTTTGGGCTACTCGAGGCAATCCATTTATCCTCTAATGAGGTAAGAACGTTGCCAGGCGGCAACCTTCGAAGCAAGTAGCCGAGGTCGTAGGCGGGGCAAACTCGGGCGCGGTCATTCTCGGTATCTTTAAGTGTGCGAACCTCGAAATCCCTCCTTTGACCTGTAGGCGATACGTAGCAATAACCGTCTATGCCGGTTAGCCAGCCACTCAGATCGTACAACTCCTGGCATAGCTCAGAATTCGCAAAGTTCATGAATCACCCTCCTAATGCTCCGGCTGTATCGTCTAAGGCTGGAGTGGGGTCTGCGTCAGTGTCCTGCTCCGTTGCCCTCATATATTCGTCATTGATGCGGCTCACGACGCCGCCCTCCATATTAAGAGGCCGATCAAGATGAGCGGGCTAGCTGCAAATGCCAGACATAGTCCGACGATGACGATAGCAACCACAGCCTCGATTAGGTCCCTCAGAACGTCCGCAATAGCTCTCATCCGGAAACCTTCTGGCCGTCAGGGAACCGCTGTTCGAGCACATCCCGTACGACAACAAGCCCATGGTGAGCACCCTTGAACCGCTCATTGCACTGGTTCTCCAGCAACAACTCAAGTAGCGACATCCGGCCGAGGTCGAGCTTGATGCCGTTGATCCGCTCCACATATCGCTGGCGGAAGGGAATTATGTGCGCCTGTTCACCTTGTTCCATGCATGGGTGCTCCGTTTAGATTAATGCGTACAGGATGTGGACGAACACGTCCTCGATCCATCCCTCAACGTGGGCGATGCCAATGCGAGCATGGCAACCAGGCCCATCACCCAGCCCATAACAGTCAGGGCGTTGATGACGGCGTTCCGTAAGCAGGGCCATATGTACTATATAGCCCAAAGTATGCGGTGCGGGCCGATAATCGGCTGGGGATGGTCCAGGGCGACCGTTATTGCGATCGCCTGCCTGTTGGGGTCTGTTTGTATTGGGATATTCATAGTTATGCCTTCTTGACACCCTTGCGGCTGATCCTGCCACCCATCGCGCCATACTTACGGGCTCGCTCACGACCTTCCTCGCCCGCCGCGAATCCGCCCGTGCGGCCAAGGCGGCCGCCGCCCCTGGCTCCGATACGTTTGTAAAAGTCGGCACCGTATTTCTTCTTGTTCGTTCGTGCAGCAGCCTCCCCGCCAGCTTTCGTTCCGGCCATTGATTGGCCCTCCATATTTTGTTGTTATTCAGTGTTAGTGTGGTTATCTCTCGATAGGCGCCTCCCACAAGATTCACAGCCACCCGGCTGGTATCGCTCACGGTTGTACCCAGCCTGTAGGCGGGGACAGGGCTTCCGCACATATGACAGCTCCTGGATGAGCCGGAGATGAACCATCTCATAGCAGCTCCTGCAGTTCCTTTACGGCAGTGGTGGCGGCATGCAGTTGGGTATGTAATACCGCCGCGCTGCTCCGGCCCCAAGCTCAGTCGCCTGTCTTCGTTAAACTGCTTGGCCGTGATGCCGGCGGACTTCTCTACGTGCAGGCGGTAGGCATTGTCGAAATTGCCCTCGGCATGCGTGTAGCCGTCCGCATACCCGAGGTCGTACCCCTGGTTGTAGCTGTCCATCGCCGGATTCTGCGCGGCCGGGTCATCGATAAAGCTGCCGGCCGATGTGTCCGGGCTCTTCAGCTGCTTTCCGCGCAGGTGTTCGTGAGCGAATATTCCGCTTTGGTTTACAATATGGAATGGTGAGATGGTAGTTCAGCAGGGGTGTTGAACTGGTCGGCAGTGAGAGCTGCCGACTCTTTATTCCGATGGCTTTTCGCCTAGCAACAGTTTCCTGTGGTAAGTATCCACCGCATACTGGACGCCTGCCTCAATGTCAGCCAGGTGTTCGTCGCAGATATTCAGGTGTCCGCCCTCGACGCCGGGGGCCGAGACCTGCGTGACTGCGAAGTTGGGGCAGTCGAGGACATCGCATAGATGCATTTTATGATTTCTTCCGCAACTCCAGTTTCTGGACTTCCGGACGAACCACATATGTGTATGTACCGGAGGTAATTTTCTCCATGTCCGATTTGCAGACGTAGAGCCGGCCGCCTGGGACGCCGGGTGCTGGGACGGTGTCCGTTGCCGGACTCGTACAGTCAACGACGTCGCATGGCGGCATGGGTCAAGTCTAGCGCAAACGTGATTTAGCTCACAGACAGGACTGACGTTCTGGACTTGGCGACAATTATCACAGAAAAGCGCTATGCGGGGGACTAGCTTGTAATCAGATTTCTTAAGTCGGAAAGGAGGTCAACCAATGTCGCGTACTTTCAAGGACATGTACAGGCAGAAACCTGGGCGATCGTGGCGAGAGACGAACCGCCAGCTCAGAATGCCGTTGGTCCGGGGTTCGATTCTCCGAGGCGGCTCCAAAACCAGCCTGGGCTTCTATCCGGTAATCCAACATGAGGTGACCATCAACGGCGAGCACCTCCCCGATCTTCGATCCACATGAGCAAGGACAATCGACGAGTCACGCCAGCCAACTTCGCCCGACTGCAGCTGCCGCCGCCCCAGACCCCCAGTTCCGCCGCAACAGCGAGCGAATCGCCTGCGACGCCCAACGCGAGCGCGTCATCCTGGAGTGGGACCTGGGGTACGAGGAGCCCGAGACCGCATAACCCGGTCTGGGCGGCTCCGGAGCCGGCGGCGTTGGCTGCGCCGACTTCCCATGCTTTGACCATTCCGGGCGAGCCCTGCGCTGTCGGCGAGAGCTCGCTGCGCGCCTTCTCCGTCGCTTGACTCGGTCGGCTGGCTACGCCGCGGGCGGTCTAGGCGGTACGTGTGGTGGTCGAGCTGTTCGCCGGAGCCTCTTCCGAAGTAGTGCCACTGCGGGAAGTTGAAGTCGGCGGTCAGGGAGCGGGGGAGGAGCAGCGCCGCCTGCAGGAATGCCGCCAGGTCAGGCACCGCGTAGATGTTCACGTCGTGACCCCAGCGCTCGAGCTGGTCGAAGAGCCGGCGGGTGTGCGGCGTCCCCCACGCGATCGAGAACCGGTTGACGCCCCAGCCGCGCAGCATGTGAAGCAGCTCCTTCGCACGCCCCGGGGCGCTGAACACGAGCGGCGCGAGGAAATCGATCGGGCATTGCCGGATCGCTTTGGGAAAGTTCGCCGCCAGCTCCCGGAACCCGGGCTCGCCGAGCGAGTCGATCGCGGCGTTGAACCACAATCGGTCCTCGGGCAGCCGGCCGTCGATGAGCGCGAGCGCGGCGTGCAGCAGGTCGTGGTCCAGTTGCTTGAGATCGAGCTTGAGTCCGCGGTCGTGCTCGCCGAACGCATCAACCAGCTCGGGGAGGCGCAGCAGCCGCTCCTCGGCGCGCCACTGCGTGTCCTCGAACGAGTCGTGACGGAGCGCCAGCCTCCCGAGCGGGTCGACGCGCAGGTCACACTCGCCCCACGTCACGCGTGACGCGAGGAACTGGCGGAGGTTCCACTCGTCGTTGACGCCGTGCCAAACCATCTGCACGTGCTGGGGGACCTCGCGCTCCGACACGAGTGCGGTGATGTCGTAGGCCTCGCCCGACACCGTGCGCGGCGTCGGCGTGCGCGCCGACTCGTACAGCGTGCGCGCATGCAGGAACAGGATCTCGCCCGCCGCGTCGGCCTCGGCCATGGCCCGGATGTTGCCGGGCTCGTTGTCGACGACCGCGAAGACCCGGTAGCCCGCATCAGGGAACGCGTTGAGCGCCGCCACTTTTGTCTGCGCGACGCCCAGTTCCCATGCGTGCGGGTTCATGTGCAGCAGCTCCGAGGAGAACTCGACCCGGTACTCGCCGCCCAGCGCGTTGAGCGACTGTAGCGTCTGCGCCCGGAGGTGCTCGGGGCGCCCGGTGTTGAGTGCGACCGACGTGTCGGGCTGGATCTGGAACCACCGGATCACGTCGAGCACGCCCTGGTACGGGCGATGGGCGGCGAGGGCGGCCTCGGGCTGCCAGCGCTGCTCGAGGTACCAGCGGTACGCCCGCTCG